>JAJDES010000289.1 GCA_029259675.1 Planctomycetota bacterium | reverse complement strand
CCCCGAGCCCGTGCGCATACCGCTCGTTGATTTTAGCGAGTTGCCGCAGGCCGAGCGGGAGCAAGCTGCGCGCAATCGTGCGGAATCCGAGGTGCGTCGCCCCTTCAATGTCGGTCAACTCCCACTGGCTCGCTGGGTGTTATTGAAACTCGGCGAGAATCAGCACGAACTCGTCCAAACCGAACACCACTTCGTTCACGACGGAGCTTCAATCGCATTGCTCTTGGCCGAAATGGTCGAGTGCTACCGAGCTCGCACGGAGGGCCGTCCCGCTGAGCTACCTGACTTGCCCGTGCAATTCGCCGATTTCGCAGCCTGGCAACGCTCGTGGCTGAATTCCCCGCTCAGCGCCCCGCTGATCGAGCATTGGGTGGGCAAGCTAAAGGGGGCTCCGCCGCTCCTGGAGTTGCCCACGGATCGGCCCCGCCCCAAGCTTCAAACCTTTGCGGGCAACACGCAAGTTCTGCTGCTGACCAACCAGTTGTACAGTCGCATTGCCGAACGGGCGCGCGAAATGTCGGCCACGCCGTACATGCTCATGATGGCCGCCTTCAAGCTCTTGCTGTCGCGTTACAGCGGGCAAGAAGACTTGGTGGTTGCGACCACCGCGGCCAACCGAAGAAGGCGCGAGTTGGAACCGATGATCGGCATGGTGGTGAACGCCATGGTGCTGCGCTCCAACCTTTCCGGCAATCCCAGCTTTCGCGAGTGGGTTGCCCGCGTGCGCGAAACGGCGCTGGAAGCCTACGAGCACCAGGACCTGCCCTTCGAGCGGATTGTCGAGGCCTTGGCGCCCGAGCGCAACTTTGCCTACAACCCGATCTTCCAAGTCATGTTCAGCTTCCACGACAACCCCGTGCCGGACTTGGCCATGGGCGCGTTGCAGGCCAGTGTGGACTACACCCACAACGGCTCGGCCAAGTTCGACATGAACTTGATCATCATCCCCCGCGGCGAACAGCGCAGGGGCCGAGTACGCAGCGAGGAAGACGACGAGGCCGTCATTGTCGAATGGGAGTACAACACCGACCTATTCGATCACGCGACCATTGAGGGCATGTTGCGGCACTATCGCTACTTGCTTGAACAAGTCGTGGCGGACCCAAACCGAGCGCTCGACAGTTATGAACTGATGGAGCGAGCGGAAGCTCAGGCGTTGATCGAGCAATACAATCCCGAACCGACGAGCTTCCCCTCTACGCTGCGCGCGCTCGACTTGATCGACGAGCAGGTCAGACGCAGCCCGGAAGCCTGCGCGCTGCGCTTTGAGACGAACAGCCTCACCTACGGGGAACTCGAATCCGAGTCGAAGCGCATCGCGGGAAAACTGATCGCGACCGGCGTTGGGCCCGGTGAATTGGTTGCGCTTTGCAGCGAACCCTGCCTCGAGCTCGTGCCGATCATGCTCGGCATTTGGCGCGCCGGAGCGGCCTACGTTCCGCTCGATCCCGCGCACCCGTTGGAGCGCTTGCAGTGGATTGTCCAGGACTCCACTCCGCGCGTTTTGTGCCTGGGCCCGGGGGTGGACCCGGCGGGAGAACTCTCACAATTGGGGGCGGGACGCACGCGCTTGCTGACGAGTGACCTCTTTCCCAATGGACTGGCCCCCAATGGTCAAAGCGCGGACGACGTAAGTTTCCCAGCGGGCGACGCCGGGGATTTGGCCTACACCATCTACACCTCCGGCTCGACCGGGCGCCCCAAGGGTGTCGAAATCGAACACCGTTCGCTGGTCAACTTCCTGCACTCCATGGCCATGCGGCCGGGGTTGGACGCGCAGGATGTGCTGGCGGCCGTCACGACTTTTGCCTTCGACATTTCCCTGCTCGAACTCTTCGGACCCCTAACTCGCGGCGGGCAAGTGGTCCTGATTCCGCGCTCGATTGCTTCCGACGGGCACGCATTGGCCGCCGAACTCGAGCGAGTCGGCGCCACCTTGCTGCAAGCGACGCCGGCGACCTGGCAGATGATGCTCGATGCGGGCTGGACGGGCTCCGAAAAACTGCGCGCCCTATCCGGCGGTGAAGCCTTGCCGCCGGAATTGGCGCGCAAACTCATCCCCAAAACGCGCGAACTCTGGAACATGTACGGTCCGACCGAGACCACAATTTGGTCCGCATGTAGTCGCGTCGAATTGGATCCCGCCGGGGAACTGGGAACGATCCATTTGGGCAGCCCGATTGCCAACACAAGCCTGAGCATTTTGGACGATCAACAGCGACCCGTTCCCTATGGGGTCATCGGCGAGTTGGCGATCGGCGGCGCCGGTTTGGCCCGCGGCTATCACAATCGCCCGGATCTGACCCAAGAGCGATTTGTTCCGGGCGCCGGGGCCGCAACTTCGGGCGAGCGCCTCTACCGCACGGGGGATTTGGCGCGTCGCACCAGGGACGGCCAATTGCACTTCCTGGGGCGCAGCGACCAACAGGTCAAATTGCGCGGATTCCGGATCGAACTGGGCGAGATCGAGGCCGCCCTAAATTCCCATCCAAAAGTCGCCGAGTGCGCCGTCAGCATCGAGGGCGACCAGCCGGTTTCAGCCCGCTTGATTGGCTACGTTGTGCCGGCCCAAGGCTCCACGGCAGATGTACAGGAACTGCGCGCACACTTGGCCGAGCGCTTGCCCAGCTACATGCTGCCCTCGGTGTTCGTCATGCTCGAGGCCCTGCCGCTGACCCCCAACGGCAAGCTCGATCGACGTGCCTTGCCCCCGGCGCCGGACAGCCAAAGCAGTCCGCACGCGGCGAATGAAGATGCACCGACGACTCCCACCGAGGAAACCCTGGCGCGGCTTTGGTGCGAGATTTTGGAGCTGGAAAGCGTGGGGCGCTTCGACAACTTCTTTGATCTAGGGGGGCACTCTCTGCAGTCGGTGCGGCTTTTGGTTCGCATCGAAGAAGAGCTTGGATTGCGTCCTAGCCCCCGGCAATTGATGTTGCAGACGCTGGCACAACTGGGTGCAGCCTGCGATGAGCGCATCCAAGGCGGACCGCAAGAGGGCGCAGCCGAATCAAAATCCGCCGCCGTCCAAGAAGCCGACCCCCAGCAAAGTCCAAGTAGGCGCCGAGGCTTCGGTGGGTTTTTATCCCGCCTGTTCGGCGCTGATGACAGCTAGCTCCTCAACGGGTTAGGACCAAGGAATTCAATCCCTTCGGACCCCTCGCGCTTGACCCCCCCCAGTCCTTCGGGGAGACTTCCGCGCTCTCTGACCATGGCGCAACAGGAGCTGGAACCATTCTTTTTTCGATCGGGGCAGGAGCAACTTTTCGGTTGCTACCACGCGCCCGGTCGTGGACCGAAATCCGCGGCGAGAAAGACGGCAGTCCTTCTGGTTCACCCCATGGACCAGGAGAACATTCGCTCCCATCGCGCCTATCGTCGCTTGGCGACCCAATTGTCGGGCCTCGGATACCCCGTCCTTCGATTTGATTTGTACGCCTGCGGAGATTCCGAGGACGAATGCGAATTGGGCTCCATCCACCGCTGGGTCGAGGATGTGGCTGCCGCGCTAAAGGAATTGCAGCGCCGCAGCGGTTTGAGCTCGATCTGCATCATTGGGATGCGCCTCGGAGCCACGTTCGCGGCCACGGCAGCAGTCGAACACGGCGGTCTGCGCGGTTTGGTCCTATGGGAACCCGTCCTCTCGGGCGCGCTCTTCATTGAAGATCTGCGCAGTGCCCACGACAAAATGATTCGCACCTTCTTGTCGAAGCCACGCAGCACGACGCCCGATGAGGCCGGCCTCGACATTATGGGCTTTCCCTTTCCCGATCGGCTGCTGGCCGAATTCAAGGAAATGGGCTTGGGCCAACTCGAAGGTTCACCCGCTGAAGACGTGCTCTTGCTAGATCAGGGCACGGATTACAGTGCCCTCGCGGGCGGATTGGAAGCCACGGAGACGCGCTTGACGCACAAGAGTGTCGCCGGCCCGCGGATTTGGGAAGAAGATCCCAGTGCCGGTTTGATTCCGCAGGAAGCCCTCAAGGCGATTGAGTCGTGGGTTGCGGAGACAATGCCTTGAAAGAACAGGCCGTTACGTTTGGAGCTGCAGCTCCCCTGGTCGGAATTTTGACCAGCCCCGTTGCATCGGTCAGCACGGGCAAGGCGCCCGAGATTGGTGTGCTTCTACTCAACGCCGGTCTGCTGCATCGCATTGGTCCCAGTCGCCTGTATGTAAAACTGGCGCGCTTCTTAGCCCGCGACGGCTTTCACGTCCTGCGCTTTGATTTCTCCGGCATCGGAGACAGCGGCCGGCGGCGCGACACGCTGCCCTTCGAGAAGAGTTCCAATCAAGAAGTCTCAGAAGCCATGGATCACATGGCCGAGCAGACAGGGTTGAAGCGCTTCCTTTTGATCGGATTGTGCTCGGGCGCCTTGGTTTCCTTTTGCGCAGCCGGGCAGGATCCGCGCGTGGTTGGCGTGGTTTGCATCAACGCCCCCGGCTTCTCGCACATCATTCCCGATTCGGTCGTGGCCCAGGTTTCGAAGCGGCAGGCTTCCCGCTATTACTTGCAGGTCGCCCTATCGAACCCCGCCAGCTGGCTCAAAATCCTGCGCCGGCGCGTGGATTACCTCAGCATCGGGCGCGCGCTTTGGAACGCAACTTTCGGTCGCCTGCAACGCTCCAAAAGCAGCGCTTCCACAGCGGCACCCGATTCGGTTGCCGCAACGCACGGAATGCAAACCCAACTCGAAAACTTCAAGCAGCGCGGCGTGCGCAGCTTGCTGCTGTTTTCGGAGGGCGACTGGGGCCTGGACTATTTGCACTGCGAACTCGGCAAGTCCGTCAAACAGTTGGAACAATTCGGTGCTCAATTGGAAGTGGTCACCAGCGCCGATCACATTTTCACTCTGCGCCAGAATCAGCGTGAACTAATGAATCGCATACGCACCTGGTGCCTGGGCCTGAGCTAGGGCGATAGCTTGAACTCCCCCAGCGCTCCTCCTTTTCAACCGGCGCCGCAGAATTACCAAAGCTTGCAACGGCGCCGCGGCAGCGTTGTGGTTTGGTCCTTGGAGTTGGATTTGGAACCCCAGGCCCTTGACGCCGAAGCCAAGCTTCTGGATCGGGAGGAAAGAGAGCGAGCCGAGCGCTTCAAATTCGATTCCGATCGCAATCGCTTCGTTGCCGCCCATGCCGGCCTGCGTCGGATCCTGTCCGATCATCTCGGCTGCGCGCCAACCGAATTGACCTTTGGGACCGCCCAGGATGGCAAGCCCGAACTCGCCCCCATGCTGGCGGGAGGGTCGGAGTTGCCTCACCCATTGCAATTCAACCTGAGTCACTCGCAGGGTCGGGCCCTGCTCGCCGTGAGCCCGAACCTCGAGCTTGGCGTGGACCTTGAATTTCACCGCGGCGTGGAGGTCTTGCCCTTGGCTGAGCGCTTCTTCACGCCGCGCGAAAAGGCGCACATCGAGCGAGCTACCGAAGAATCCAAACTGACGGAATTCTTCCGCATTTGGACCCGCAAGGAAGCGCTGCACAAATGCCTGGGGTTGGGCCTGACACTCAAGTTGGACTCCTTCGACCTGTCCGGCCTCGAGTCCTCGCTCCTTGTGCCAGCTGAGACATTCGCGCACGGCGACCCGAGGCGATCGCTTGGGGGCCTGTACAGCCTGCACCAAATTGAGCTTGGTCCCGGCCTTTCGGCGTGCCTCTCTAGCCGAGGAATGCCGCAGCAAATCCACTGCTGGCGCATGGGTTCCGCCAGCTGACGCGGCCTCGTTTCGCCACGAAGACCCATTCGGTGAGAATCAACTGGACGGACTCCCGTTTCCAAGACCAGGGTCGATGGTTCACTGGGGTACCATATTCGTACAATTGCGAGCCGAAAAGTTCGCCGAGCAGGTGCGGGGATCCCAGGTTGATGCCGGTTGTGCTGCCGCGGGCAGCAGGCCTAATTCGGCTGCACCTCCCACACTGAACTTCCCATGCACCCGAACCTCATCATCGGGCGATAGGAACAAGTCCGACATCACTCCATTTCGCCTGCATGCACCCCTCAAACGGCCAAGCGCCCCTGGCGCGCCTCATGCCCCCCCGAAGCGTTCTGCGGGCGGATTCAAATGATCCGCCACGCTTGATCGTACTCGTCGTGGCCGAAGAGGAGTTTGATTGGTCGAGTTCATTCAATCGCGAAGCCACAGCGACGACCGCGATCCCATCGGTGCTGGACGCCCAGCGCGATTTCGACGCCTTCGGCATCACTCCGACCTATGCGGCGGATTGGCCTGTCATTGAAGATCCCAAGGCTGCGGAAGTCCTGGGCGGCATTGCGGCCGATGGACGGGCGCTGATCGGAACCCACTTGCACCCCTGGGTGACGCCACCCCACGATGAAGAGGTCATTACCCCCAATTCCTTTCCCGGCAACCTGGGCATCGATTTGGAACGGGCCAAGTTGGAGCGCCTGACCAAGCGCATCCAAGAAGTATTCGGTCAGTCGCCGACGATCTATCAAGCCGGCCGCTACGGCCTCGGCCCCAACAGCCCCAAGCTATTGGCTGAGTTGGGCTACAAAGTCGATCTGTCGACCACGCCCCCCTTCGATTACTCGCACCAGGGAGGACCCGATTACTCGCAGTTTCCGCCCGACCCTTACTGGTGGGACGAGCCGGGCGGCCTGTTGGAAATTCCAACGACCGGGGCCTACCTGGGCTTTTTGGGCCACGATCGAAATTTGACCGGGGCCCCCAAACGCGCACACAGTTTGTACCGCGCGGCAACCGGCGACAGTTTGCGTTGGACACGCTTGCCGGGCGTGCTGGCTCGCTTTGGCGCCCTGGAGCGCATGCGCCTAACACCCGAAGGTTTTTCCCTACAGGACCTCAAGCGCTTGACCCGCTCTCTGCTCAATCGCGGCACTCGCATATTCAACTTCAGCTACCACGCTCCCTCGCTCAAGCCGGGATGCACGGAGTACGTTCGCAATGACTCCGACTTGAAGCGCTTCCACGCTTGCTGCCGCGGCTACTTCGAGTTTTTCCTGAACGAGCTCGGCGGCCAGGCCAGCACGCCGATTGAAGTGCATGAGCATTTCATGAATCAGGCCGCGACCAACCAGGACTAGGCTGCCCGCCCGCCCTGCAGAGGATTCACACCGTCCGTGCCCCGGGGAATTTCACCAATTGGCCAATGTCCCCCAGGCGCCCAGACCTGCACACCGGCTGCACACCGGCGCTCGCGGCCCGGTCCGATTAGCTACCGCTTCTTCGGGTAAGAGCGTTTGGTGGCGCCGGTATAAACCTGGCGCGGCCTGGCGATGCGGAAGCTCGGGTCCGCGCGCATTTCGCACCACTGTGCAATCCAACCGGGCAATCGTCCCAGGGTGAAGAGCACCGTGAACATATTCGTCGGAAAGCCGATCGCCTTGAAAATAACGCCCGAGTAGAAATCGACGTTGGGGTAGAGGTTGCGCTCGATGAAGTAGCTATCGCCGAGGGCAATCTCCTCCAGACGCATGGCGATATCGAGCAACTCACTCGAACCTCCCAAGCGCTCAATGATAGTGCGGCATTCCTTCTTGAGGATCGCAGCGCGCGGGTCGTAATTTTTGTAGACGCGGTGGCCGAAACCCATCAAGCGGGTCGTATCTCCGCGATCCTTGGCCTTCTGCAAGAACACATCCGCGCTGCCCTCTTCCGTGCGGATTTGCTCGAGCATCTCAATCACGCGCTGGTTCGCACCGCCGTGCAGCTCTCCCCACAACGCGCTGATACCCGAAGAGATACTGGCAAACAGGTTTGCCATGGAACTGCCGACCATACGCACCGTGCTGGTCGAACAGTTTTGCTCGTGATCGGCGTGCAAAATGAGCAAGAGGTCCACCGCACGCGCCACCACCGGATCCACTTCAAACTCCTCACAGGGAGTCGCAAACATCATGTGCAAAAAGTTTGAACAGTAGGGCAGGTCATTGCGCGGGTAGATTGCGGGTTGTCCGATCGAGTGCTTGAAAGATTGCGCAGCAATGGTCGGCATTTTGGCGATCAAGCGCACAATCGAACGCTGCACGTGTTCGGCAGTTTCGGGCTCCTGATAAAAGGTAGCCAAGGCTCCCACTGCGGCCGCACTGACGGGCATCGGGTGCGCATTCTTCGGCAGCGCGCCAATGAAGCGACCGTAGTCCTCATGCAGCATCGTGTGGTAGGTCACCTCGTCGCGAAAGCCGTCGAGCTCCTCTTGACTGGGAAGTTCGCCGCGAATGAGTAGCCAAGCAACTTCCAAGAATGAGCTGTGCTGGGCCAACTCCTCGATCGGTTAGCCGCGGTAGCGCAAGACACCCTTCTCGCCATCGATGAACGTAATGGCGCTCTTGCATGAACCGGTGTTTCCGTAGCCCGGATCGAGAGTGATCAAACCCGATTTGGAACGCAAGCTGCCGATGTCCACGGCGACTTCTCCCTCGCTGCCCTGAACCAAGTCCAGGTCCAACTGTCGGCCGTTCACACTCAGTTGTGCCTTTTGACTATCTAAGTGCCCTGCCGAATCTCCTGATCGGGCTGTGTCCTGCTGCGTACTCATGATCGATCCGTCTTTGCTTGCGTTGGCGCGGCTCCCAAAGGGGGCTTTGGGACCCGCTTCAGCTTTGGCTTTAGCGTCTTGATTTCGCTTGGGTTGGGTGGGTTCTCGCTGCGACATGGCACTTTGTCCGTTCTTGGCGTTGCGTTGGAAGCCGACTCCTCCCAAACGCATCAAACTGAGGCCAAAGCGGTTCGGGGCCCCACCTGACCTTCCAACTTCCTATCCGGATCCATACCTGTGCGCCGAAGTTCCGAACTCGCCCAGCCTGACTCTGGCGGGGCCTGACTCGGGCGGGAACGATTCGGGCCCGGCCACTCCATGCAGGGCTAGGGTCTCGACTTCAGCCGGCCCATCGTAGTTCCGGTCAGAGACGGTCTCAACAAAGCTCAGCCGGTCTTGCGGCCTTGGATTGAATTCGATGGGCCTCACCGGCAGCCGACGTGCGCCTCCGCAGCAACCGCTCAGCCCCGGCTCGAACCCCTTGGCTCCCCCGGAATAGGACAGGAAACGTGTTTCGCCGGGCAAAGCTGCTTGCTGTCCTACCCAAAATCAGAACCTCGTGCCCAGGTTGCACTTTACGCGGCCGGACAACCGGGCCCCGGAACGCCCCTTTGTTGCTGCGGACTGAGACCGAGCGCAAAGACGCAAATCCTTCGGATTCCTTCGGCTCGATTTGCCTCCGTTTGGGGCACAAAGAGTCTTCGGTCCGGAAAAAAGGAGCCAATCTTTGGAGCCGATCCGGAATGAGTTCGCAACCGCATCCAGCCCCAATCCGAGTTCAAATTCGGCGCTTGTGCACTTTTTAGGCCTTGCCTTGGGCTGCCGAGCCAATCATTTGTGTGTCTCGTTGCAATATGGAAAGCGGCCGGTCGGCGTGAGCACTTTTCAATTTCATTGACATTTGTGGCTCAACTTGACTAGTCGCGATTTGGGGGGTTAGCTAATGGTGACCGCACTACTGGGATCCCACGGACAAAAACCTGGGGAGCCCGCCCAGGTTCCAACCACCCGGAACCCCTTCGATCGGGCCCCGGCCCTTCGATTCGCCAGTTCGGAGCTCGCGCTCCACCACATTGACAGGACAAAAAAAAGTGACTGCACGAGGTGAGAGAATCATGCTTGGGGTCCTCGTTTTAGGGGCCGCCGGCCTCTATGCAAAGACGACCTTTCAATCTGATCCGATTGACGTAGTTGCAGAGGAACAACAGGACGGGGAACAGCCCCCCGCTGCGGAAGAAAAACTGCTTGGGCAAGACAGCCAGGTCTTGCCCGCCCCACCGGCCCCTGTCCTGAAGGCCAAGGAGCTTTCGGCCGGCCTCCCCACGCGCGGAATGTGGCGCGGCCGACCCGCCTTCGCCGATTTCAATGGCGACGGCCACCTCGACCTGGGCGTATCCATTAGGCGCTGGAGTTCGGGCGAACCGGGGGAAGGCTTGTTTGTCTACATCGGCGACGGCCAAGGCAATTGGGAGCTTTCCGTTGAAGGTATCCGCCGGGACATGGGTTATGGCGGAGCCTCAACAGCCGACATCGACGGCAACGGCACACCCGACCTCGCCTTTTCGGCACACGACACGCCGCCTCAAACGTTCTTGAATCAGGGCGACGGCACCTGGAAAGAGTCCTCCATCGGCATTTTTTCCGAGGGCGTTTGCTCGGACACGGCCCTGGCCGATTTCGACAGCGACGGCTTCATGGACTTGGCTGTCTTGGGCTCCTTTCCGGAGCAGGGCGGATTGTTCCTGTTCCGCGGCAACGGCGGCGAAAGTTGGGAGCTCATCCAAGAAGTACTGCCCGTTTCCGAATACGGCAGCTCGCTTGAAGTGGCCGATGTCAACGGCGACGGGAACCCCGAATTGCTAGCCGCGTGCAGCGCCGGCGCGAGGGCCTGGACCTGGGGTGACGGCGCCCTTGTCGACCTTTCAGAAGGCTTGCCCACCCGCGACAGTTACCCCGACAGAACCAAGGGCCAGGGCGGCTTCCCCGGCTACATCATGGGCTCGGATCTCGTCGTTGAGGCCGCTGATATTGATGGGGACGGAGTAACCGAACTGCTGGTTGCCGGCATGTTCTATACGGGGCATTTGCCCCTGCGCATCTACCGCTTTGAGTCGGACAAATGGGTTCCCTGGGGCGAAGACTTGCCCCGCGGCGAAGCCTTTTTCGACGCGCGCTTCGCACAATTAGACGGAGAGGGTCCGCTTGAGATCGTCCTCGCAGGAAAACACGGCATCAGCATCATCTCCATGGTTGCGCCCGGCAAATTCGAACGCGCAGGGCGCCTCATGAACGACACGCAAGTCTTCAACGTGGGCACCGGTGATGTGAACGGCGACGCTAAGGAAGACATCGTCTTCATTGGCGAAGGTGGAGTCAAAGTCTTTGATGTCAGCGACATCCTTGGAGGTGTTCAGTGATTGGTGAAATCGTCTTCCGCCGTGTCGGCATCGCCGTCTTTACCTGCATCGTGGCATTCCTGGGTTGGCGCGCTGTGAGCGCTCCCGAAGTCATGTCCGAGGAGCGCTTGAACGAGCGCCTCGAGGAGTACATGTCCATTCGGCTGCGCAGCGACGATGACTCATTCTTGGACCTTTACAACTTGATGGATCCCGAACAGCGCAAGATCAAGGACCGCGCTTCGTTCCTAACGTTTTACGGTCAGGGCATCATTCAAGTTGTTGATGTGTCGGTCGCCAGCAAGGTCATCGACCCCCCCACATCCACGGCTACGGTCGAGATGAAGACCAAGCTGGAATTGCAGCCCGACAAACTGCCCAAGCAATTCAGGAATCTGTCTCAATACGAACAAAAAGATCTTTTGGCGGAAGAAGATGTCCCGCTGCAATGGATTTGGCGTGAAAATGATTGGTACCTGCGCATGGACATGACCTTCGTGACAGGTAAGGACAACGGACAAGAAATCCAAGGCTTCACAGCAGAAGACTTCTAGCTCGCAAACATAATTCAGTCGGACCCCTTATGGCATAGCCCGCACAGGCTGTGCTTGTTGGAGAACAAGAAGGAGGGGGTCCCTGGTGCAAAAAGTAAAAAGTACCTGGGTGACTAGGCAGTCCGCTATTCGGCTTCGGTCGAGTTGCGATCCGCAATTCGTAGGCAGCAACTAGGAATCACCCCCAAATGAAAAAGTCTGCATTTGCTTTGGCCTTATTGGCCACAGCTATGGCCGTTCCCGCTGCGGCGGACGGCCTCAAACCGGGTAGCGTTTTGGTCTACCCGTTTCAGCGCTCCCAAACCGGTCCGACCGGGTCGGGCGCGAATTATTTCACAATCATCAATGTCACAAACACGAATACGCAGCCGGCTACTCCCATTAGTTTGGGCGGCAGCACCAGCGTGCACTTCGAGTACGTGAATACGGATGATGCACTGTTACCGACCGAAAAGAATTGCTCCGTCATTGACCGGATCGAATTCCTTACGCCGGCTGACACA
>JAJDES010000288.1 GCA_029259675.1 Planctomycetota bacterium | reverse complement strand
AGCGTTTCGGCGGTTTGCATCGCTGGTTGGTGGCGAACAGCGATCTCTACACGTGGAAGATGATGGAGCGAGGTGTTCCGGGCATCGACGATCTAACGACGCTTGAGTCGAAAGGGCGGGTTTTTGACGGCGAGAAGTTCCCGCCGGAAACGGCGCTGCCCTTCGAGCGCAATGTGATCACCATTGCCGAGCATGTGACCGCACATTCCGGTGAATTCATGCTCGTCACGCTTCCCTACGACCCCGAATCCGAACGCTCGGGTTCACACGGCGTGCATCGCATCGGCATTGTGGATCACAACCGAATCCTGCGCGAGTTGACGGCGGTATTGGCTTGCATGCTCGTGGACCTTGATGCGTTGGCGCGTCGGCGGCCGGATTGGATCGAGAAAGAGTTCGAAGACCTTGTGCATGTGACGCCGGTGGGCAATCAAATGAAGGCTGCTGTAATCGCACGGCACTTGATTGACAATTGGGAGCCGCTCAGCGATCTGGAAAGTGCATCTCGCGAGCCGCTGCCCGAGCAGGATTAGTCCGGCCGGGTGGAGTCAAGCAGCACTGGCTGGCTTGAAATTACCGCAGTCCGATTGCATCCAAATTGAAGACGACGCATTCGCGCAAATCCGAGCCGGCGTAGACAAAGTCATCGCTTACAAGCCGAATGTTAATGATGGTTCGCTGACGGGTCGCTTCGGGCAGAAGGGCCGAGAATGAAATGGGCTGACCGCTGTTGAGTTCAAAATCACCCAAAGAGAACTCTTCGGCCCAAACTTCGACGCGGGCCCCGTTGAGTTCGGGTCGGTCGAGTGCCGTGCCCTCGACGTAAAGGGTGTCTACCCCTTCGGCGCGCAAAACAAGCGAGACGTAGGGCCCGACAACACCGTCCGTCCAGACGCCGGAATAAATTTGCGCCGCCGAATAATCCGTGAGGTCGTCGAGGCGAATGCTCGGCTCGGGCTTGAATTGCTTTAGAAACGAAACGACATGCACCGACCGCGTCGATTCGAATAAGCCCTCCTCAAGGGTGACGCGCGAGTACTCCTCCGCATCGGGCCAAGCTTCGAGCTGCAATTCAGGGAAAAGGTCGTGGCTCCGGATCCAGCCGTAGAGGACTTGTGAAACCAATTCGTGCCCTTTGGCATTCCAATGGGAATCATTGGGGTCCGCCCAATAGTCCATGTTCTTGGAGAAACTGCTGGGCAAGTAAGCCACTTGATCGTCAGTCATGTCGCCGACGATGTTTTCTTGGACGATGACGCTTCGAGCGCCCCAATGAACAAACAGCAGGAACTTGGTGCCTAGGTCCTCGCACAAATTTTTTAGCTTGTGAACTTCTCGTTTGGCCTCCGCGAAGCGCGTGCGACTTTCGTAATCGCGAGCTTCGTGCAACGGGTTGGCAATGCGAAAGCCCAGGTAGGCGACAGCATGGTTTGTTGTGACTCTAGAACTGGCCTGGCTGCGTCGCAACGGGGAGAAGTTTGCCTTGGAGCCGAAGCCCCGTACGCCGTCGCTATCATCGAGATCGTTGATGACCGTCAAAAGCACAACCAAATCCGGTTGTAGCAGGCTCAGTTGACGCCGACCCCAGTTCGATTCACTAATAAAGTTCCAACTGCCAAGACCGAGGTGCAAAACTTCAATCTGGCGGCCATCAAGTATCGCTTTTTCGCTCAGATACTCTTCAAGGCGTGCTCCGAAGCGTTCGTCGGCGTCGACTCTTTCTCCGAAAACGAATGAGTCTCCGAGCAAGACAATGCGCACCGTGTTCTTCGGTTTGGGGAGGCTGAACTCGCGCTCGCGCAGTCCCATTGAGTTGGATTGAACTTCGATGTCATCCATCTCAGCCCCATCGAGGCCGGTTAACAATACGCGCCCTACTTGGCTATCGGGATGAGAATCCCAAATGCCGACTCCGCGACTGATGAGCTGATCCAGTGCAGCCTGTTTGAGTTGATCTCGCTCTTCGACACTCAACTCGGCGTTGGCGGGACCCGTTTGAACCTCGTGTTTCGGCTCGCTGAAGCCGTAGTACGCAAAGGCAATGACCAAGGCCAGGCTGACACCTAGCATCGCCGCCGCCAGTCTATTGGCGCGTACTAGTTGCTCGAGTAGCCGAGGGTCGGGCACCTGACCGGCGCCACCCGAAGTTGTGGGGAGACTCATGTACCTGTTCGATCAGCGAGTGAAAGGGTCAACGATCGGGTCTTTGGCGCACCCGCACTCCGGAAAGTTGAAACGCCACGCAGTGGCGCAAGCGGTCGCCCATATAAACAAAATCATCCGCTTCAAAGTGCACGTTGATGTGCGGCCTGTTTCCAATCTCGACAGGAATATCGAAATCCAATTTGATCTCCTTGCCGGCCTCGGAAACAAAAGACCCGACTTCGACTTCCTCCACGAACACACGCACTGTGGCGCCGTCAAGTTCGGGGCGGTCCAAACAGCGACCGAGAATCAGCAGGCTGTCTTTGTTGATGCCCAACAGGATGACCGATGCGTAGGGGCCAACGAAGCCTTCGTTGTCAATGCCGCCGTAAACCTGAGCCGCGGTCACATCGTTTAGATCTTCAAAGCTGATCGCGTTAAGGACAGCGTGCGTGCGAAACCAATCGTCAAGGGAAAGTGAATCTTCGGCTTCGGTAGCTCCGGCCAAGTGAATTTCATCCCGATCGCGATGGGTGAGCTCCCAATCGGGCAACTCGACTTCCTTGAGCAAGCCGCGCTCTTGGATCAGAGCGTAGAGCATGCGTGCGATGCGCGTGTGCCCCTCTGCGTTCCAATGGGTATCGCTTCCATCGGGTTCAGACCAAAAGCGCGCATCGGAGGCGAAACTCTGGGCCACATAGGCGACTTGCTCGGGCCTGAGACGAGCAGAGTAAGTTTGGCGCGCAACGTAATTGAGGTTGCCCCAGTGATTGACTAGCAGGTATCGGCCGCCTGCGTTCTCGACCAGCGCGGCAAGCTTCAGAATGGCTTCCGAAGTGATTTCTAGGCGTGAGCGACTTTCGTGGTCGCGCCCATCCATCAACGAGTTGGCACGGGCAAAGCCAAGTTGCTGCGTCGGATGACTAAGGTAAATACGACCGTCGGCTCGTTCTCTATGGCGCGGTGAGTAATTGCCCTTGGCGCCCACACCCCGAATTCCGTCGTTGTCGTTGAGATCGTTGACCACGATCAAGTGAATGACCAAATCAGGTTGCAGAAGCGAGAGTTGCCGCCGCAAATAGGCGGTTTCCGAAAGGATGTCCCAGCTGCCGAGGCCGATGTGCAAAACCTCCAAGCGGTTGGCAAATTCCGGAGCCCGCTCCGCAAGATAGGCTTCGAGCTTGACTCCGAAGCGCTCCTCGGCCTTCACCCTCTCGCCGAAGACGAAGGAGTCGCCTAGGCAAACAATTCGAATCTTGCGCTCGGGTTTGGGCAGGATGTAGCCCTTGTCGCGCATGCCGAATGCATTGGAATCAATGAATTGGTCCTTGAGCGGCTTACCGCGCAAGCCCGCCTGCATGACCCGCCCGACGGCGGGGTCGGGATGGGAGTCCCATATGCCGCCTTCGCTGCGATTGGCCAAATCGGACAAGAACTCGGATTTGAGCTCTCGGCGCTCGTGCTGGCTGAGGCCGCCGGAGCCTACCTGCAGCTCCCTAATAATAATGACAGCCAGTAAGGCGAGGGAGAGGCTGGCGAGGGCTGCGGCCAGCTTGTTGGCAAGCGGCAGGGCGTTGGGCTGTGCGTTGGGCGGGCTCATGCTCGAATCAAAGTGGGCTGGCGGCGGGGATTCTATCGGCCAAGTGGCGCCAACTGTTCTGCGAATAAGTGCTTCGAGTGGAGGAGCGCTTTTTTCCCTCTTGAGCGCTGTTCACTGCGCATTGGCGGCAGGATGCCATTTGGGCGTGATCCGCAAATCAGGTCGAAATTCAGCATTCCCCGCCGTACTTGGCCCATGGTTGCTCGACGCGGTCATTCCCGATTTGCATTGCCGATCGGCACGGATCGGGTAGCGAAGTGCATTCGAAGCAAGCGGTAGCAAATTGGGTAGGGCGCATTGGAAAAATTTTCCTCAGCCAGATTCCGGCTTCAAAGCGCTCAAGCGACACAGCCGTCGGCCGATAACGCTGGTGCGGATCTCTTCCAGGGATCCCCTGAGGTAAACATCCATGGAATTCGGCGGCATTCAATTCGGCGGTCTTGCCAGTGGCTTGGACACCCAAGCCATTATTCAGGCAATTCTCGGTGTAGAGCGAGTACCTATTAGTCAGCTACAGGCTCGAGTCGAGACCGAGAATTCCAAGCTGTCTCTGTTCGGTACGCTCAAGGGCCATGTCAGCAGCTTGCGCGATAAAGCCGAGGCACTCTCGACATCGGGCGGATTGCTTGAGTTCTCGGTGACGGCCAGTGAAGAGGGCGTAGCGAGTTTCTCAGTTACCGGCGCCCCTCCGACGGGTGCGCACACGTTGCAAGTCAATTCGTTGGCGTCTGCCGATCGCTGGACTTTTACTGATGATGTCTCCGATCCCGATGCGGATCTCGGCGTCGGAACCCAGCAGCTTTCCTTTGACATCAACAGCGTTTCCTACGCATTCACGATTGATTCAGCAGATTCCAGCCTGAATGAGATCGCCGAAGAGATCAACAGCCTCGCCGGCGATGATGTTACGGCGAGCGTAATCAACACGGGCACCAGTGGGTCGCCTTCGTACCAACTCGTCATTGCCGGCGACAGTACTGGTGAAGATTATGCCATCACCAATTTGGCCAGCACCATTGATGGTTTGACGACAACGGAGCAATTGACCGTTGCGGCCAACGCTGAAATCGAAGTCGATGGATTGACGATTCAACGCGAATCCAACGTGTTTGAAGACGTTGTTGAGGGACTTACGATTAATGCCGAATCCGTCAATACGGGCTCCCCAATCACTTTTACAGCCGATATCGACGCGACTGCGGTTGAAGCGAATTTGCAATCCTTCATTGATGAGTACAACGAAGTCATCAACTTCATCAACGACCAAAACGTCTATACGGAAGACGATGGGGCGGGAGGATTGCTGTTTGGTGACGCGTCGCTTCGAAGCATTCGGAGCACCATTAACGCAGCTCTTTTCAATGTCGATCCTTCGGTTGTTGCGGCTGATGCAACGGGATTTTCAACCCTCGGACTTGTGGGCGTTGATCTCAATACGGACGGTACCTTGTCCCTGGACAGTGCGACTTTGTCCAGCAAGTTGACGGAGGACCCAGATGCCTTTGCCGACCTATTCGCGGACGAAGACGGATTCGACAACACCGGCGCAGCGGTAAATACGTCGGAGTACTTCGAAGACACGACTTCCGATAGTGGCTTGTTTGCGACGCTATTCCGCGAGATCGACCGTATGGTTGAATCGCAGGAGTTGGCCGACGGAAGCTTCTATGACGGCATTTTTGCGCGCAGAGAGGAAGCCATTCGTTCCGACGTGGATCGCATAGACGACCGCATCCAAGTATTGGAGGACCGCTTGGTTACCAAGGAAGATCAGCTTGTAGCTCAGTACACCGCATTGGAACAACTGATTGCGGGACTCAATTCACAAGGCGCAGCATTGACTGCTGGACTTGGCTAGGCACCAACCGAATTTCAAAAATTACCAGGACTTGCCATGACACAGAACTCTGCCGCCGAAGCCTACCGAAGCACGTCGTTTGAAACGGCGCCTCCGCTGAAGGTCCTGCGCCTGCTTTATGCCGGCGCTATGCGCTTCTTGGACCAAGCCCTTGCTTGCGATATCCAAACTGAGCCCGTTGACTACAACCAGGGCCTGTCGAAGGCCGGCGCGATCGTTTGCGAATTGCGTTGCTCGCTAGATTCGAGCCACAGTGAACAGCTGGCGGAGCAGTTGGAGAGCCTCTACTCATTTGTCGAGGAACGCCTGGGAACCGCGGCTTTGGACAAGGACAAGCAGGCAGCCCGTGATGCCCGCAAAGTGCTCGATACCCTGAAAGAGGCCTGGGACAAGCTCGAATTGGAGGGTGGCGATGAATCCGAAAGAGTTGCCTGAACCCCAGAGCCTGGGCGCGCCCTTTGATCCCGTCCAAAGCCTGAATGATCTCCGCGATGCGATGCGCGAATTGCTCGATGTCGTTTCGTGCAATAGTTCGCCGGTCGGCAACCTGCATCGCATGCGCGAGCGTTGCAAAACCTTGGTTGAACGCTACCAAGCCGAATGCGCCACTTTGAGAGACGCTCCGGCTGTAACCGAGCAACTTCAGGCTGGATTGCGCGATGCCCTGCGTTTGAACGCAATCGCAGTGGATCTCATTCAACGCAAGTCCGAGATGATCGAGGATGAATTGGCGATTGTTCGCAACGCCCAGAAGCATCTCGCCGGACGCGGAAAGAACCGACCGGACTCGGGCGAGTCCGTAAACATTGCCGGCTGAGGACTGCCGGAAACGAGCTCGGGCCGGCGAGAATTCGCATGTGGTAAACGGCAGTGGTGCTGAACACCGCGCAAGGATCCTTGCAGCATTCAATTTGCCGAGCAAGTTCGGCGCGCTCGAGGCCCGCACCGGCGGCTTTAGCGATTGACTTGGCTGGATCGCACTTGGATTGCGATCGCTGCTGGGAAGTTGCCGACTTCGTCCCGACATGCTCGGTGGGCCGGTGCTTGGCCGCACTCCGTTTTCATATGCGCTTGCAAGAAAGCGGACGGTGGTGGGTCGGGAATCTTTGATGAGGTGGAGAATTACGCGCTGATCGCCTGCCGGGGTGCGCCTCGAGTCCCCTGACTCGGCCAAATGGGGTCGCCCGTCTCCTCGCCTTTTGTCAGGCCCTCCCGCGGCTCCGCTCGCAATGCGCCGGCTTGGTTGCAAGGGAGGCTGAGGGCCATCGCCTGCGCCCAAGGACTCCCAGGGTGTCGGCGCTTCGCTTGGAAGTCGCTTTTTGCCGGATGTCGGTTTCGGCGCCCTTGGAGCAGGAAATCATCGCTTTCGAGGGCCTCAGCGGGGAATTCAAGCGGTGAGGAATGCGCATGCGCTGACATGCGGGATGGGGCCGGCAACCTGTTTACGAATGCGGCATGGCTTTGCGCGAGCAGCGCGAAATAGGCCCTGAGGTGTCCAATTTTCCAACACCGTGTTGTTGATTGCGCGGGGTTGTTGGATTTCGCAACGGCAAAAGCTTCAGGGATGTGCAGTTTTGGCCGACAAATCGCCACGGCCGGAAATGGCACGTGCATTGCGAACGGGGGTCCAGAGACCCTCGAGCCAAAGATTCACCCATGAATGCGATAAACCTTGCTCTCCTAGTGACGGTCCCCCAGGAAACAACTTCGGGGCCCGACATCACGCGCTACATGATCATCTGCGTCACCCTGGTGTTGGCGGTGATCTTTCTCGGTTGGCTATTCCAGCGATTGGTCGGTGGAGCCCTCAGCAGCCGCGCCTCGAACCGATCCCTGCGCATCGTCGATGTGCTCCCCATGGGGGGCAAGCGCAAGCTTTCCGTCGTTCGTTGCTATGACCGCACCTTTGTCATCGGGGTCGGGGAGCGCGAACTCAGCCTGGTGGCGGAGCTTGACGGTGAGGACGAGGAACTCATTCCCGCTCCGGCGCTGCCGGCCAAGATGGGATTTGGTGAAGCGCTCAAGCGCGTGCGCAGGCGCATCCAATCCGAATCCAAGGGTGACAAGCAGACCAAGGAGGCTGGTTCGGTGCGAACCGCTGCAAGCAAAGCGGTGTCCGCGCAGGCTCCCAAGGAAAACAAACAACAGGCGGCCGTGCGATCGGCGCTCGGGCGCCTCGGCAAGGGCGAGGGGTTACTCGGTTGAGTCCCACCTTCTCGAAAGCTTGCTTGGCGATCGTCTTGGCCGTGACGCTTCTCGGCGGAGTTGCGCAAGCTCAGGCGTTTACCAACCTGCCGGACATCTCGGCGGATTTGATGGATGTGGCGGACTCAGAGGTCCCCACGGAAGAGGCTGGCAGAGCATCCACGGCGATCGAGATTGCCGTTCTGCTGACAATCCTGTCCGTCCTTCCGGCGATGCTGATCACGGTCACAAGCTTTACGCGCATTGTGATCGTCCTCTCCTTTGTGCGTCGCGCGCTCTCGATTAATGAATTGCCGCCCAATCCGGTAATCATCGGGCTGGCCCTGTTTCTCACGACTTTCGTAATGGGGCCGGTTGCATCGCGGATCTACGACGATGCCTACGTGCCTTACAAGGCTGAGGAAATGAACGCAGAAGAGGCGGCGGAAGTCGCTTGGGGGCAATTGCGCACATTCTTGCTGGCGAACACGCGCGACTCCGAGCTGCAGCTCTTCCAGGGTATTGCCAAGATCGAACCGGTTGAGGAGAGCGAGGTTGATGAGTCGGTGCAGTTCCCACTGCGAGTGGTTGTACCCGCCTTCATCATCAGTGAGCTGAAGACGGCCTTTCAGATGGGCTTCCTCCTGTTTCTTCCGTTTCTGGTGATCGACCTTGTTGTCTCCAGTGTGCTGCTCTCGATGGGCATGTTCATGCTGCCACCGGTGATGATTTCCACCCCGCTCAAAATCCTGTTGTTTGTGTTGGTGGACGGCTGGCACTTGACCTGCCATTCGCTTGTGACCTCATTCAATCTGCTCTGACTGTCTCGAAGGACCGGATCATCTAATCGCTTCGCATTTCAGGCTCAATACAGACAAGCAAGGAACCCATGGACCTCGAACTTCAGATTCTCGACCTCGCTAGGGAAATCTTAGTTACGGCAATCGTCATTTCGGGACCCGTGTTGATCGTAGGCCTAATCGTGGGTGTTTCGGTCAGCTTGTTTCAAGCCCTCACGTCCGTGCAGGAGCAAACCATGAGCATGATTCCGAAGATGTTTGCGGTCATCGGTATGAGCTTGCTCTTGTTGTCTCCGGCATTGGGGCTGTTGCGTGACTTCGCAAAGCGGATCTTCTCTCAACTCAACACTTTCGGGCTCAGTTGAAGCTACCCAAGTCATTTCACGCGCTTGACTGCGCCCAATCGGACCAACCCAGAGCGCTATCGGGGGTTTGCGAACCTGCTTCGCAATGTCGTTGCAGCCCTGCTGCAAGCAAAGTCCAAGTCTGTCCGGCCCATTCCCGGTTAGTCGCGCCCTAGCACCACCATGCCCGTCGATGCCTTAGGAATCCCGCCTGGAACGTTAGAGGCCCTCGGCTTGTTCGCTGTGCGAACGAGTGCGATGGTGCTTTCGTCCACGGTATTCACGATGGGCGCAGCCTTTACCGGCTACAAGTTGGCTTTGATCGGCGCGCTGTCACTCGTCTTGTATACGGCGGTCGGCGAACCAATCGCGAGCAACCCCGACCCTTGGCTTTACGCAGCCATGGGGCTACGCGAAGTCTTGATCGGACTGTTCATGGGCTTGGTTGTCCAAATGGTCCTTTTGTCCGTCAAGGTTGCCGGGCAATTGATCGGGCATGAGATGGGATTCGCAATGGCCGGGCAAATCGATCCCGAGTCGGGGGTCGCTACTCCGCTCGTCACGCGACTGTACGAAAACTTGTTCCTGATTGGCTTGCTGGCCGTTGGCGGACACGGTTGGTTGATCCAGTCGCTCGCGTTGTCGTGCGAGCGTGCGCCGG
>JAJDES010000287.1 GCA_029259675.1 Planctomycetota bacterium | reverse complement strand
CCTCTTCGATTCGCGATTCGAGTTGAAACATCCCGAACACGTGATCGCACAAGTCCTCTACCGGGTCTGAGTCATCCAAGCCGAGCAAGAAGCACTGCCCAATGCCATTCGCTTGATTGGGCTGATTCGCCGGCTCACTCGCATCAGCGCCCTTAGCCCCAGGCCCCTCCATTCCAAGCATCGACGCCCATTCTTCAAGGGGAATAGCCGCAGCAAAAATTCCACCGCCACCCGACAGTTGGCTCAGGAGGTCGTTCTCGTAATCCAAATCCATGCCGCTTCGCACCAGCGACGATTGAGCTTCAAACAAGCTGAAGGCCTCGGGGTTCTCCTCGGCCAAAATATCCAAGGCAAGCTCGTAGAGCGCGTACAAGTCAAGATTCCAAAGACTGATCTGGATCGCGTCATGGGGAATCCAGTCCATGATTTCCATGGGGAGCGGGCCGAAGAGACTGCTCACATCCGCCAAGATGCCTTTCCGGGGCCAGCGCAAAGCGGCGAGGGCATCAAAGCTCTCGCCCCTGCCGACTCGCAAACTCGCCACGGCCCAATTCAGTTCGCTTAGAGCTTCGCCAACGATTTCGGGCATGCCCGCACCACTCGAGCGCTCCATTTCTTTCCAAACCGGAGCGAGATTGGCAAAGACCTCGGCGTGCCCTCGAAATCCCACCGCCCGTCCGGATTCAACATAAGCGGGCAGACTCTCCATGCCGGCCATGTCCCCGCGCTGGCAATCCACAACTTCCTGCGCCATGCGACGCGCAAGTGGAAGATTGGCCGCCAAGGTGAATTGCGCCATGCCGTCGTGCTCGGCGACAAACACGTATTGCTTTTGATTACTCAGCTTCGAGGCAAAGACGTGAAAAAGCACCGATCCATAGACTTCCTCGGAGTGTGTCACCGCTTCCGACTCCGTCGCCATTTGGATGAATTGCCCGTAGAGACGGTCGAATGTCTCCCTGCTTTCCCCATGCTGCAGCACCAAGCCCGCGAACCAATTGCCTGGGGCTGCGTCCCAAAGAGGCTTGCCACCGGGGACATCAATACCCCCGAACATTGCAGCCGATCCAGATTGGAATAGCTCCCAAATCGAATCGAGGGTCTCCGCATCGAGTCCCGAGGCGCGCTCCAAGTCGGCCTCTCCAAATTCACCTTCAACCCCACTGCGAAAAGCTGCCAACACTTCCTGAAGGAATGGGTTGACGGCATCGTCCATCAAAAATTCGCGCCAGGAATTCTGCCGCATGTTGCTCCAAAACCCATCGAGATCGCGCAGAGCCAAGGTGGCCAAGCTAGCGGAGGGAACCATGGACAAGATGTCACTCTTGACCAAATTGGGATCGAGAGCCGGAGTTGGAGCCGGAGATAAAACCCGAGACGGAACCGGAACGGAGGAATGGACCTGGGTCCGTCCCATTGCCCCGCCGGCGACCAAAGCGGCCCCATTGGCGCTCGTGAGCGCGGCTGCGGACGGGGCCCACAGGGAAGCGCATGTGGGAGCCAGCACCGAACAGATGATCAAAGGCAAACTTGCGTACATGTTTCGGGATTCCCGTTCTGTGTGACCTCGGCCGGAGGAATTCGCGCCACAAGCATCCACGATTGCTTCCAAAGAGAAGTCATCGCCTTCCACCTTAGATCCCGTAGCGGATTATTCTCAAATAGTAGCGATCCCCGCCCGCGGGCCGAACCTTCGATTGAAGCTCAGGGCCCCGGGCAACCGCTAGATTTGCGGTCCATGGCCAATGGCGCCGGGGCACGCGACCGCCTGCGGCACGCTCTTATTCGAGCGGGAAGACCTTGCCGGCTCTTTTCCAAGTCTCGCGATCGTCACCCGCCAGCGCACGCTCGGGAAGCGCAATCTCGACCACGGCCTCACCGTCGATGCGTTGACTCAACTCTTCGTACAACTCGTCCGTGTGCCACTCGGCCTTCACACGCCAACGACCCGCAATCAAATCCTCAATCACCAAGTCTTCTTCCGGAGGCAGCATGAAGGGATCGACGGGAGTGCCGTTGACAATCAGCTCAACGGGCAAATCCTGCACCCGGCCGAGCATGCGCACACGCAGCGCTGAATCCGTTAGGTCTTGGCTCTTCAGCTCAACTTTCAGGTCCGTTGCACCGGGGCGCACGAGTTGGATGGCAAAGGCTTCACCGTCGCTGCTTTCGGCTCGCAAATAGCGATTGGGGGTCACTTCGTCCCACGCCGTCAGCATGAATCGCCCCTGAGCATCGGTGGTCGTTTCCTGAAACGCGAATGGAAAGTCGGGCAGCATGGCGTGCTCGAGAAACCAATGCGAACTGCGAAAGAAATTGGCAATCGAGCGCGGGCGATCGGGCGCTTCCAAGGTAACGCGCGCTCCGTTTAGGGGTGCCCCGTCGCGCAGCACGATTCCCTGCAGGATTTCGGCGGGCTCCAATTCAATCTCGACGTGGCGGGGAGTTCCACGCCTCAGATTGACGTGCTTTTCGCCCGGCGTCGCTTTGGCGCCGCGGTGGAAGACGCGCACCGCGAGCAATCCTTCGGGCAAGCCCTCCACATGCGCCGTCGTGCCCGGATAGACCTCAATCGGACTGACCGTGTACCAAGGAAACTTGCGTATTTCCTTCACATCGGCCGGAAGGAGGATGACT
>JAJDES010000286.1 GCA_029259675.1 Planctomycetota bacterium | reverse complement strand
GCACGCGACACACAACCACATCCGTGGTGTCACCTTTGGTCTCGCTCACGATTTCCCAACCCTCCATGTCGCCGGCCATTTCGACCGCGGCACTGAAGATGTTCTCGCGCCGAACCGGGACGCGAATCGGCTTGGCATCCCGACTTGAATGGGAATCACTCGTCTCGAAGGAACCACCCATGGCGGAAAATCTCGCTGTCGGGGATTGCGCTGCTCAGTGATGCGCAGCTGGGATGTGTTGAAGATGCGCGGGAAGGCTTCGGTCTCCACTTGCGTTCGCAAAGCCCTTCCAGAGTCCACCCACAAGTATCGCCTTGTGAGGCTTCAAACTTAGCGCGGCGATTGCTCTTCGGGCACTTATCTGCGCCAAGCCACAATTGGCGACCGCAAATTGGGCTCGCTCGCCGTGCCCGCTTCACATTGGAAGCGAGCGCCCCCAAATCCGCAGCTTGGGATGACCCAACGGCCACGCGCGCCATCAAGGCGAACCAAAGCGATTCGGGCTCGGCGCCGCCGCCTTGCTTAGGAAGCCTTGGCGACCACCGCGCGGTCCACGCGGCTCTTGTACCTGGCGGCCGTATTGTCGTGAATGATGTGCGCCTTGGCAGCCTTGTCGATGCGCTTGTGCGCGTTCGACTGGGCCTTGGCAGCTTCCTCTTGCGTCTTCGCGCTCAAGACAGTCTTGATGGCGCTACGCATGGAGCTTTTGGTGATCTTGTTGGCCTGGCGACGCTTCTCAGCTTGGCGCAGACGCTTCTCGGCTTGCTTGCAGTTCGGCATGAAATTCGTTCAAAACCCCTTCAGGGTTTCCATCTTGGCGGCCACATCTCGGTAGCCAATATCCACTTCGTAGATGCGGATGTAGAAGGATCGGGCCGCAGCGGAATTGCCCTCCGCTTCGGAAATCGCGGCGAGACTATACAAGATTTCCTTGGCGCGGTCGTTGATCGTTCCGATCCCGGCCAGGGCTTCTTCAAACTTCGAGCGGGCCAGATCGTGAATCCCCTTCTCCTGGAAGCAGCGCCCCAGCAGAAATAGGGCCTCAGCCCCCACCCTGGGGTCGGATTGGGCCCTTTGCAATTCGGCCACGGCCGGATCCAGCTCGCCCGCGCGCAGCAAGCGACGGCCCAATTGAACCCTCAGGGAGGCGTCGCCTGGCGAAAGCTCCACTCGTCTGCGGCAATCCTCGAGTTCGATCTCGCGCAATTGCTGCTCCAGATTCTCTGCCTCGGCCTCGTTGCCGGCCTTGCCCGCCCGCGCGACCTGGCGCTTCAGCAGCTTGAGACGCATCTCCACGGCTCTCGCCAGGAGGCTGGGAGAGTCGATGCGGTATTCGAGACCGCGCTCAACCATCTCCAAAGCTTGATCGAGATCGCCGAGTTGCTCACAAATCTCGGCCCGCCGAATCCAGGGCTGCGGTTCGGGCTCACCCTCAAGGCAGTCTTGTTCAAGCTGCTCGAGCTCCTGCCGCAACTGCTCCTCGCTGCGCTGCCAGGAGCGATCACCCTCGCCCGCGGCGCCCTCGGGTCGGCGCATCACTTCGCGGCTGTGTCCGACTTCGTCATAGCGTGCCGCGGAAAGGGCCGTTTCCGCCGCCAAATCCTTGCGAGCCTTCAGCGACTCCCTGTCGCGCGGATCGACGGCCAGAGCCCTTTCGAAGTACTCCAGTGCCTTGGGACCATCCCCGCAGCGGCGCGCCAGAGCGCCCGCCCGACGCAGTCCCTCGGCATCATCCGGCGCTATCTCCGCCAAGAACTCGTAGACCGCTCGAGCGGATCGATCCCATCCGGCCCCCTCCAGGGATTGCCCCAGGAGCAAGTTGCCGTCCACATCCGTGGGTACTTTGGCCAAATAGTCTTCCAGGGCGCGCGAGGCCGCGCCGAACTTGCCCAGCTTGAAGAGTGCCTTCGCGCGCGTCAGGGGCATGGCGCCGCCGACGCTGCGCAGCCAATTCTTGCCCTTTTTCTCAGCCCGCTTCTGACAGGCGCGACGCAGACCGGCGCGGGCTTCACCCAGATCGGGATCCAAATCCACCAATTGGCGATACAGCTCGGCCGCAAAATCATAATTGCGCCGCCGCAGGGCTTCCTCCGCCTTCTGGATATGTTTGGAAAAGTCCATTCGCTCTCTTGCCCCCCAAAAATGGGCCGGGGAGTCTAGTGCTGCCCATCGGGCGTGGTCAACGCGAGTGGCACCGGAGCTGGCTGTGAACCGGACTTGGGAGCCTTGCTACAGCTATACTCGGCCCAGTCCCGTTGGATACTTCCCCGCTGAATACTTCGCCACGTCCATAGCGGCCGAAGTTGGAGCCGGGGAGGGCCCCGGGGCCGGCCGAGCCGCCCGTAAGGAAAGCCCGCCGCGCGTGCGAAAACGCCCCGATCCAAGCTCTCCCGTACCTAACCCCATCACAGCTGCGGCCGCGACCGCAACTGCACCAGACGATTCCCCCCACTCTCCCAATGAGCGAAGAACTCGAATTGCGGGTCGTTCACTACCCCGAACCCGTCCTGCGCAAGCTTGCGGACGATGTCGAGGCCTTCGATGACGAGCTGCGCGAAACGGTCAAAGGCATGTTTGAGCGCATGTACGCAGACAAAGGTGTCGGCCTGGCGGCGCCCCAAGTCGGGATCGGACGCCGCATCCTGGTCATCAATCAGACCGGAGATGCAAAGAACAAGGACGAAGAGCTGGCCCTGATCAACATTCGCATCACGGACCGCTCGGGAGCCAAAGTCCGGGCTGAGGAGGGCTGCCTTTCCTTTCCGGGCATTTATGCCGAAATCGAGCGGCCCGATCGCTGCAAGCTGAGTGCCTTCGACCCCGACGGCAACCCCCTGGAATTGGAGCTCGACGGCTTCCTCAGCCGCATCGCCCAGCACGAGTACGATCACTTGGAAGGCGTCCTCTTGGTGGACCGCATGACGCCGGCCGACAAGCTCGGCAATCGCGCAGCTCTCGAAGAGCTGGTCGAAGACTATCGCGAACGGCGCAAGAAACTGGCCCGCAAGCCAAGCTGAAACCGGAATCTAAGTGAGGACGACCTTCGATACTCGCACGCTGCAGGCCTCTCCCAACGGCAGCGTGATCAGCATCGGCGTTTTCGACGGCGTGCACCTGGGGCACCAAGCCATTCTCAAAGCCAACGTAGCTCGTGCCAGAGAATTGGGCGCGGAATCGACGGTGCTCACCTTTCGCAGGCACCCCAAAAAACTGCTTTTGGGGCGAGCGCCCAGGACCCTGACAACCCTCGATCACAGGCTTGAACTCTTTCGAAGGGCTCATATCGAGCACACCTTCGCATTGAGCTTTGACGAGAGCCTGCGCGAACTTTCGGCCCGGGATTTCGCTGTGGAGTTTCTCACTGAGGGACTGAAAGTGCGCGAGCTGGTGCTGGGCTTCGACAGCAAGTTCGGCCGCGGAAGACAGGGCACACCCGAATATCTGCAGGAGCTCGGCTACACCGTTCAAGTTGTGCCGCAGGTCATTGTGGACAACCGACCGATCTCAAGCACCGCCATCCGCGAAGCCGTCGAACTGGGCGACCTGGCCACGGCCGCCAAAATGTTGGGGCGGCCGGCGAGCGCTTTCGGAAAGGTTGTGCACGGCCAAGCGCGCGGGGCGGGCCTGGGGTTCCCCACAGCCAATTTGGACCTGCACCACGAGCTTCACCCCCCCGTGGGCGTCTACGCCGTGCGGGCCCACCGCAT
>JAJDES010000285.1 GCA_029259675.1 Planctomycetota bacterium | reverse complement strand
GGAAGCGGTGGCCTCGATTTCGCCGCGGATTTGCTCAACGCGTCCTTTGATGGCGTTCTTGGAGCCGGCACCCTCGATGATGGTCGTGGTTTCCTTGGTCACGACGACTTTCTTGGCGCTACCGAGCTCTTTGATGTTCAGACCTTCCAGGGTCGTGCCGGTTGATTCGAAGACACCGTTGCCGCCGGTCAGGATGCACAGGTCTTCCATCATGGCCTTGCGACGATCGCCGAAGCCGGGGGCTTTGACGGCGACGCAGGGGAAGGCGCCGCGCAAGCGGTTGACCACGAGTGTCGCCAGGGCTTCGCCCTCAATGTCTTCGGCGATGATCACCAACGGGCGACCATTGCGAGCGACTTCCTCGAGCATCGGAATCATGTCCTTGACCGTCGAGATCTTCTTCTCGTGGATCAGGATCATGGGGTTCTCGAAGACGACCTCCATGTTCTTCGGGTCGGTGATGAAGTGCGGTGAGAGGTAGCCCTTGTCGAACTGCATACCCTCAACCCACTCGACCTCGGTCTTGAGGCTCTTGCCTTCTTCAACCGTGATCACGCCGTCCTTGCCGACGCGATCCATGGCGTCGGCAATCATGGCGCCGATTTCGGCGTCACTGTTGGAGGCGATGGTGCCGACCTTGCGAATGTCCTCGGCGCCTTGAATCGGCTTGGAGAGCTTCTTGAGGCTGTTGCAGGCGGATTCAACGGCGGCGTCGAGACCGCGCTTGATGCCCACCGGGCTGGCGCCGGCCGTGACGTTCTTGAGGCCTTCTTCGAAGATGGCTTCGGCCAAGACCGTTGCGGTCGTGGTTCCGTCACCGGCTCCGTCGTTGGTGCGCGAGGCGACCTCTTTGACCAATTGGGCGCCCATGTTTTCGTAGGCATCCTCCAGGTCGATTTCCTTCGTAACAGAAACTCCGTCTTTGGTGACGGTGGGGCTGCCGAAAGCTTTTTCGATGATCACGTTGCGACCGCGCGGGCCGAGGGTGACCTTGACCGCGCGGGCGAGCTTGCGCACGCCGTTGCGGATATGCTCGCGCGCTTCCGCGTCGTAGCTGATTTGTTTAGCCATGGAATAACTCTCCTAGCGGGCTAGCTCCAATGGAACGCCCGAGTGGGGGTTGAAAGGTTTGGATCTAGCCTTCGATGACGCCGAGGATGTCGTCTTCGCGCATGATCAGGTACTCGTCGCCTTGGTACTTGACCTCAGTGCCGCCGTAGGCGGTGAAGAGCACGCGGTCGCCCTTCTTGACGGAGAATGTGGAGCGCTCGCCGGTGTCGAGGGTGCGACCTTCACCGATGGCGATGATCTTGCCTTCCTTCGGCTTCTCCTTGGCGGTCTCGGGCAGGATGATGCCGCCGGCGGACTTGTCTTCGGCTTCTACACGCTGAACGAGAACGCGGTCGCCGAGGGGGCGGATGTTGACCTTGGTTTTGGTAGCCATGGCTAAATTTGCTTCTTCTTCGAAGGGAAAGGGATCGTGATCAGGAAAAGCCACCGTTCGTGGTGGCTTCGGTCAGTTGAGTTCTCCGGGGCCCCAGCCGAGGGTTGGCGCGCCTTCCAAGGCGCGCAGTACCTCGCGACGAAGGAGTTCGGGGCGAACCGGCTTGTGCAGCACGGCCCAGGCGCCTGCGTGCAGGGCCATTCGCTCCATATCTTCCGTCAGGTTCCCGGAGTAGACGATGCAAGGCAGTCCATCGCGGCCATGCTTGATTAAGGGCATGGCTTCCAAGCCGCTGCAACCGGGCATATTCCAGTCCAGAAGGGCGGCGTGGATTCGGATCCGGCCTGCGACCTCGAGAGCCTGAAGGCCGGATTCGGCCTGCAAGACTTCGAGTCCGAGGGAGCCGAGTAGGTCGGCTACGCCCAGGCGCACTTCAAGATCGTCGTCAGCGAGAAGGATTCTTTGCATAGGTGAAGTCCAGTCCGCACGCGGAATGCAAAGCCTGTGCCGCTCGCGCCAAAGAGGGCTCAGCTTTGCCGGAATAGGCTTTTGGGGCTCAGTTTCAGCGGCATCTGCGGGGCATTCGAGAAGTGTTCCAACCTGCCCTGCGGCTCCAGACGGGTGCTTTTGTGTCAATTTGGCAGGGGGCGCTCGGATCACTTTGCCTCCCTGTCAGCATGGCAGGGCGCGCAGATGACGCGGGAAGGGAAGCCGGCAGCGCCGTTGATTAGGATCCGCCTGTGAATAGCTCGATTGCCTTCGACGCCCACGTCGACTCACTTCAATTGGCTCTGGACTTAGGCTGCGATCTGGGCCGCGAGAGTCCTGGGCAATGGGACCTGCCCAGGGCCATTCGCGGCGGGGTGGGGGCCACGGTGCTGGTTTGCTGGGTCGATCCAGCATTCCTTCCCCATGGGGCTCAAACGCGCGCGTGGGCCCTCTTTGAGGCGGGCGAAGACCTGGCTCGCCGACACCCCGAACTGATTCGGTTGGTCGGCAACGGAGACCAGCTCGAAAAGGCCCAAGCCGACGGCTGCTTGGCCGGGATCATGGGTATCGAAGGGGGACACGCAATCGAAAACGATCTCGATTGTTTGCGCGCATTCTTTGCGCGCGGATTGCGCGTCATGACGCTGGTTTGGAACAACCACTTACCTTGGATTCGATCCTGTCAAGCGGGCGCCGGTGCGGATATCCCGCGAGGCATATCTAAGTTCGGACGAGCGGTTGTTGTCGAAATGAATCGGCTGGGCATGTTGGTGGATCTGTCCCACGCGGGCGAGACAGCGTTTTACGAAGTTCTCGAATGTAGTTCGCAACCGGTGATGGCGAGCCACTCAGGTTGCCTCGCCTTGCACGATCACCCCCGTAATTTATCTGATGATCAATTGCGGACACTTTCTGCGGCAAACGGAGTGGTGGGAATCGTATTTCACCCCGGCTTCTTGGATGCCGAAGCACGTGCCGCCGACGCCGCCGTTTACGCGACGAGCGCGTATAAAAATTTGAAAGGCGATGGCGAGACAGCGCGCATGTTGCTGCAACGAGACCATTTGAGAAAGAATGCTCCACCGTTGCCCATCGAACGCCTGCTGAATCACATTGCCCACGCATGCGATGTTGCCGGAGTAGAGCACGTCGGCATCGGAACGGATTACGACGGGATCCTGCGTGCTCCGGAGGGATTGGAAGATGCCGGTTGTTATCCGATACTGAGAGCTGCGCTTTGCAAGCGCGGTTTTTTGGACAGCGAAGTTGAAGCCATTCTCGGCGGAAACATGAAGCGTCTTTTCGAGCAAGTGACGAGCGCCGGCATGGCTGCGGAACAGGCTCCCTTTGAACATTTGTATTCGAACCTTGCGGAACGCCCGCCGGGTGCGGCGATCCCGCAAGGTTCCAAAGGGGCGCAAGCGAACGCAGACGGGCGCGTTGTTGAGATGGGAACGAAGCCGGTGTCGGGTACCCAGCGTTGAGCTGAAGGTGAATCAAAGCCCGTCCAACTTTTTCCAATCGTGGCCGTCCGATTGGAGCTTCGATCGCGATTTGGTCGTCGTTGTCGGATCGCCGAGCGCTGAGGATCGAGCCCGCTTGGCGCGGGCGGGTCAGGCGCGAATTGTTGAATTTGATTCTGGGGGCGCCTCGGGTGAGGGATCGTCCCAAACAAAGTGTGATTCGGGTAGTGGGGCGAAGTCGAATTGGCCACGTGTTCGCAATCATGCGGAGCTGTTCGTGGAGTTGGAGCAATTGGCCCATCCGATTCCGAGGCGGGCTCGATTGCTGCTGTGTGACCTTCATCCTGATTCCGATTGCGCAGACCCGCATGAATTAGAGCCGGTGCTAAACCTCTGTTTGGATCTTTTGGGTGACTGCGAACAACGACTCGGACGACTGGGGGAGCGTTGGGTTACGCAAACAATTCGAAATCTGACATCGGTTGCTGCTTCCTCAACGCTGGAAAGCCTGCGCGGTGCATTCGAAGGCGTGCCCTGCGCCATCGTTTCGCCAGGTCCGTCCTTGGACGACTGCGCGGCGCTATTGCCCAAATTGAGCGAGCGTGCGCTCATTCTTACGTGTAGCCATGCGTTGGAAGCCTTGCGCCGGGCTGATGTGGTTCCAGATATGGTGATGGTCGCCGACCCCATGGACCTTCGTCGGCATTTTGATGATCAACCAATTGAGTCGTTTGGCGCGCTGATCCTTGCCGCGGTTGCTCACCCAGCACTTTTTGGGCTCGAGGCCGAAACGCAATTTTGCTTTTCATCGGGCACTCCCATGGAGCGCTGGGCCTTTGGGGAGGTGGAACTGCCTGTTCAGCTATCAAGTGGTGGATCCGTGGCGTGCGCGGAATTTAGCTTGGCCCGTTTCATGGGCTGTAGCCCGATCATCCTGGTTGGACAGGACATGGCGTTTCCACAGGGGCGTTACTACGCGTCTTCGAGTTTGGATGGCTCTACTGAGCTTGAGATCTCCAAAGATGGGTCTTCATTTGTTCTGGCTTTCCGTGGGCCCGGGGCCGCTCGCCACGCCACACCGCACACACGCCGATCCGAACCGGAAGCGCTGCTGGAGGTTCCCGCACAAGGCGGTGGTACCGTGGCGACATCCGCGTCGCTGAAGCGCTTCTTGCAATGGTTCCTGCTGCAGATGAGTTCGCAGTCTCTCACCGATCAATGGGTTAATTGCACCGTGGGCGGAGCTGCTATTGAGGGGATGAGACACGCCGAATTAAGTACAGAGGTCGGGGCATTGGGGGCCTATCGCCCGGATGTTCGCGCCGTTCTCAATAAATGTGCAGCACGCGGACGGGAGCCCGAAAGGGTTCAGCGTGCGCTTTCGAAGCTCGGTGAGTGGGCCGATGCACTTGAGCGCTTGGAGCTGAAGCTGCGGGAATTTACGTCGCGTGGAACGGGAACTGAGTTGAGCCCCATCGAGGGGGCGGAACTCTTGGAGCACTTCGCCAAGCTACCGCCGTTGCAATGGATGGATTGGGGCAATGCATCGCAATTGCAAGCGGCGCTAAAGAGCGGCGCGTCCTTAGATCAAGTGGAGCCTCTGTTGATTCGGGCGCAGGACCTTTGCGCCAACTTCCGATTTCGCGCGATGGAAAGCATGGAGGGTTGAGCTTTAGTCACTCAATCTTGCGCCATCCGGATGCGCGCCAAAGGGTCACTTTGACTTAATTTGCAAAGTGCCTGACTCTTGTGGGCTATTGCCAAGAGATTTGGCGGATTGTTCGCAACCCAAACGGGTAACCGGGGTCATGGGATCGAACCGCCATCAAAGGAGCGATCCATGAAAGTAGACTTCAGTCACGTGGAGGATGTTGAGTCCTTCGTCTCCATTCCCGAAGGTACGTACGCTTGTCGAGTGACCGATATTCGTGAGGGCTTGACGCGCGACGGTCATCCACGTTGGTCGTTTAGGCTGGTTGTGGATGCAGGTGAATTTGCCGGTCGTACCGCAGCCTGGGACAGTGTGAGTTGGAGCGAGCGCGGAATGCGCCGGGCCAAGCATGTGCTTGAGATGTTGGGATTCGATGTCCAAGGCGAAATCGATCTGGAGTCGGAGGATCTCGTCGGGCGTCGAGCGTCCGCCCTGATTCGCTTCGAAGAACGCGAGGACCCCGTCCTCGGTACTCGCCAGATAAGGCCAAGAGTGCCCTACATGGGCTACTCATCGCTCGGTGAGTCCGGGACTGAAGAAGAAGGCGCCAATAACGCCCAGGCGAGCACCAGCGATGACGTTTTTTGATTGGGCTTGCAATTCGCACAAGTAGTGGAACCGGCCAATTCACTGCCCATGGAGAGCTGTGCCAGCCATGGGCTTGCGAAGGTGCGTTTCGCGCTTGATGTGAGTTGGCTGGGCTCAGATTCGTGGAGTATTGTGGGGCCGGAATCGGAAGGATCGATCCGCTTCTGGCCCGCGGCACTTGCTTCCAGGAGTTGCGAATCTTGGGGGAGAGTGACCGTGGGGGATTGAGACAGTTCGGGAGCGTAACGGGGAGGTAGCTTTAACAACGGCCGCTGGCGGCACGTGAGAAAGGTGTGCACGGGATTGATGGGCAAGGGCAAGGGACGCAGCGCTAGTTCTGATGGGCGTGAAACGAATTCGAATTGGAAAGAACGCTTAGAGCACCTGCGTCAGGTTCTCGAATATCACGCGCGTCTCTATTACGTCGAAGCCCGGACTGAAATCTCAGACGCCGAGTACGACGAGCTTTTCAAAGAGCTGCAGGGCTTGGAGCGCAAGCATCCGGAGAGCTTCAGTGCCTCTAGTCCGACGCAACGAGTTGGCGCACCGTTGCCCGAAGGCGAATCATTCCAAAAGGTCGCACACGAAATCCCCATGCTGTCCATTGACAGTCTCTTCGATGAGGAAGAGGTGCGGGAGTTTGAGAAAGGGATCTTGCGCTATCTGAAATTGGAATCCGGCGCTCAGTTGGAGTGGTCTGTAGAGCCCAAGTTTGACGGGGTGAGTGCTTCGCTGCTGTATTTGGACGGATTGCTTGTGCGGGGGCTAACGCGTGGAGATGGCAGTGCTGGTGAGGACATCACGGCCAATTTGCGTACGGTGTCCAACATCCCATTGAAGCTGGACGACAGCAGCCGGGACGTTCCAGCGCGCTTGGAGGTGCGTGGGGAGGTCATGATTCCATTGCGCGAATTTGAGAGTTTCAACCTAAAGCAACTCGAAGGCGGTGAGAAAGCATTGGCCAACCCGCGCAATGCTGCGGCGGGGGCTTTGCGTCGAAAGGATCCCGCTGCCGCTGCGCGCTACCCGCTTCAATTCGCCGTTTGGGCAGCGCCCCAAGTGCCGGATGGTCTGTTTGAAACTCACAGTGAATTGCTTTCAGCCCTGCGCGAGTGGGGTTTGCCCGAAGCGGGACTCCAAAAGCGAGTCGTCGGTATCGAAGCTTGTTTGGCCTACCACGACGATCTTGAGGCGCGCCGGGCTGAGTTCCCCTTCGAAATGGACGGGATCGTGGCCAAGCTCGATCGTTTCGACTTGCGCGAGCGATTGGGACGTACATCGCGGGTCATGCGCTGGCAATACGCCCACAAATTCGCCGCGATACAGGCAATTACCACCCTGCGCGCAATCGAAATTCAAGTTGGGTCAACAGGGCGTCTCACGCCTCGGGCGCATCTTGATCCCGTTGAGGTGGGCGGGGTGACTGTGCGCCACACGACCCTTCACAACGCCGATCATGTGGCGAGCTTGGGTCTTCACATCGGGGATCGCGTCTTTCTGCAGCGCGCAGGCGATGTCATTCCACAAGTCACAGCCGTTGCAAAGGCCGCTAAGGGCAAGGCGCCGGCCAATTGGAGCGAAGGCCTGCCGGAATCCCTGGCCAATGAAGTGCTCCCTAGTGCTACCAATGCGAACGAAGCGGGTTCGGATCAGGTGCAGGAAAGCGCGGTGGCGGAGGCGGGGACCGAGTACACCCAGCAAAAAACATCGGCACGAGCCGGGGTGACCTGGGAGTGGGGTGCGAAATTCGAAATGCCCAAGAAGTGCCCGGCCTGCGGCACACCCAGTCAGCAAACAGGCAAGTACTGGATTTGCCCCAACGGGATGCAGTGTCCACCTCAGTTGGTGCGCCGCATCTCGCTCTTGGTTGGCAAGTCAGCCTTCAACATCGACCGTTTGGGCCGCAAGCAAATTGAACAACTAATCGATTCGGGCTTGATTCGAACTGCCGGGGATCTTTTTCATCTCGATTCAGAAAAGCTTTTGGAACTCGATCGATGGGGTACCAAGAGTGTGGAAAATCTGATGGCCGAAATTGAGCAACGACGCAAAGTTCCCTTGGACCGGTTCTTAGTGGGGCTCGGAATTCCAGAGGTCGGCAGTGTCACGGCCAGGCTACTCGCTCAGCATTTCGGGACCCTCGAAAAGATCGCCGGGGCCACGGCTGATGATTTGGTGCAGCTCGATGGCGTCGGGCCCGTGGTGGGAGAGAAATTACTGGCTTGGTTCGAGTCGGAATCGAACCAGGCCTGGATCGCTCGCATGCTGCAGGGCGGGGTGGAAGTCCAGGAAAATGAAGGCGGCGGCGCGAACGGCGGCGCGTTGTCCGGGAAGACCATCGTGCTCACGGGAACCCTACCGGGGATGACCCGCGCCGAGGCGAAGCAAACGATCGAGGTCTCGGGAGGACGCGTAAGTTCGTCCATTAGCGCAAAGACCGATTATCTGTTGGCTGGAGAAAAAGCCGGTTCTAAGCGTAAGAAAGCCGAAGACCTTGGGATTGAAATCTTGGATGAGGCGGCCTTTCGCTCCCTGCTGGATAGCGCTCAATAGCTGCGGTGCCATGGAGGCTAAATTTGATACGCGCCCGAAAGCCCGAATCAAAAGTGCAGAGTCGTCCGCGTGATCGGGCGTTTGGGCTTTAGACGGCAGGCAGGTATCCGCCTAACCCCAAACAAGGGCATGTCGGTCACCGCGCTCTGCATTGGTGTGAAGTGAGTGTTCTCAAGGTTTGAGCGAGGGCTTGCGGGGAACACTTCCGCGCCGCTTGCTATTGAGTGCGACAGGTGCTGGGCAACTTGGTCTGCCCAACAGGCCGCTGTATTGAGCGTTTCAGGATCCGCTGCGCAAGGTCAGCAAAGCGGGTGGAACAGCATCATCTTGATACTTAGCAAATGGCTGTTTTCTTGTGTGGCTAGGAAGCCGGCTTTCCCCTTGGACCTAGGTGGCATTGGAATTGGAAATTCCGCCCGACTGTCACACGCTCGGTGGTGCGAAGCATGGCCCCAGTTAGAGCCTGATTTTTGGCCCAATTCGGAAAATCTTGTGCTCGTGTCTACTCAGGGAAGCGTTGCTATATCCGCAACTATGCAGACTCAAAGTTGCATTGTGCGTCGCGGTTAACGTGTGTTTCCGAAGCTGCGGAATTCAGGCGCTGGTGACTTTCGTTCGCAAGCCTTGGTGAGAGCTGATCCTGCGCTGCGCCCCACATTTTTCCGAGTTTTTGCGGAACCTGTCAAAATGTTCAACCGCGCTCGAAAACAGATTCACAGATTCGGATGCATTGCATCGAAGGTTCGTGTTGCAAGCCTTACAGCGGTTGTAACCACCGGTTTTACCGGCCCTAAGGTCTTTGTAGGCAAACGAATGAAGCGATTGAACCAAAACGAATTCCAGCTTTTCGCTCCTGGATCGTATTGGTGGCTGAGGCCCAGACCTCGCCTAACAGTTGCCATGGAACGACGAGCTAAGAACAGACGCCCAATGCTCCACCCGCTTGCGGGCCTTGCTGCAAGTTGCGGGTCAAGTTTCTTGGCTGTCACACGCGCGGAGCTTTGGCGCGATAGTGCAAGTCTCTATTTCGGTGAGATGAGCACTGCCCGCGGGCGATGTGCGCACGACAGCAATCTCAGTTTCCCCGTCAGCAAAATGCTCCCGCCCCACGGGCGTACTCGGCCTTCGAAATTCAGTGATGGAAGCTTTCGCGAGTCGCAAAAACTCTCGGGCTTCGAACTCAGTGAAATAGAGCAGGTCGCTCTTCTCAATAACCTCTCCCCACTGCCAGAGTCGAAAGGAAAGTCCACTTTCGACTCACGGCAACCGCTGAACCAGGACGCCTGAAAGGTCTCCAGTGAAAAACGCATCTGAAACCATTCAAAAGGGCAATCTTCAAAGTCTCCCCCGTCAAGACGCTTCATTCGGAAGCCGACTGGAAGGAACTCAATCCCAGGGTTCAGCAACCAAGAATTTTGGCGAGACCGATTCCACACAGGGCAAGTCCACACAGGGCAAGTCCACAATGGGCAAGCCTGAGATCGCGCAGCTGCTCGAGAAAGCGCAGGGCGGAGAAGGCGACGCGCTGAATCATTTGTTCAGCCGCTACAACGGACGCATGCTCGACTTGGCGCGACGTCGGCTCGGCAACCGTCTCCTGCGTAAGGAAGATCCGGAAGATCTTGCGCAAACGACTTTCCGTGAGGCCGCGCGCGACTTCAAGCAATACGAGTATCGTGGCGAGCGCAGTTTCTTCCACTGGCTGTCACGCATCCTTCAGAACAAAATTCGCGACAAGGCTGAGTTCTACTCTGCTGCCAAGCGCGACCTTTCGAAGGAGTCTTCCCTGGAAAGGTCGGTCAAAGGAGCGGATTCCGATCTGCCCGCCTACGATCCTCCCAGTGCGGAGCTTTCGGTGACGCAAGTTGTCCAGCGGGACGAGCAATTCGCAATCTTGCGCGAGCAACTTGAAGAGCTCTCCGACTTGCACCGCCAGGCAATCGAGCTGGTCTATTTTGAGGGTCTGCCTCTGCGCGAGGCCGGCCGGAGAATGGACGGCCGAACCGAGGATGCCGTACGAATGCTCGTCCGTCGCGCTACCGATCGACTGCGGGAAATATCCCGCGTACAAAGTAATTAGTCCACTCTGCTCCTCTGGTCTCTCGCGGCCCCGGCCCAGCGAATTGCGCTGGGGCGGGGCCTTGTTCATTTGGGGGGTGTACCGGCTACCGCTGCGACCTTTTCGCGCACAGATCGCCTTGCGGATCGAGTGCCGTCGTCCCACACCAAAGCCCGGTAATTTGAGCTGGGTCGGTACCGGCCGGTCCGGAAACTCGTGAATGGCTCTAAGAAACCGAAATTCGGGGCCGCGTACTTGTCCAAAGTCGAGCTGCTGCCTAGAGTCTTGCCCCCGCCAGGGCCACTAACTCAATTGGTAGAGTGCCATGTTCACAGCGTGGAAGTTGCTGGTTCGAGTCCAGCGTGGCCCACCATTCACGTTAGCGGCCTCCCTTTGAGCAGGCATTCATGTGGGAGTCGGTACTTGCCGCAATGCCCGCTGGCCGCAACAGCCGAAGCGTCCGGTGAGCAGCCCAAAAGCTGCGGGCGCCGAGATCAATCGCCCGAGCACGGCAGGACGGCGAGTTATTTTTCTTCGTCTTCGCTCTTCAAGTACCCAAGGGCTTCCAAGTCGGCATTGAGCCCTGCACTTGGTGCAGCGCCGCCCGCGAGCTTGGATTCCAGGAGCCGGTGCTTTTCGGCGAGCGCTTGGGCAGTGCGCTCAAGTTCTCGCGCTCGCGTCGGCTCGGAGTGGTAACGATCTTCAAATTCAAAAGGATCCTGGGCCAAGTTGAACAGCTTCGGAGTTGCCGACTCTTGCCAGATAAGCTTCCAATCACCCTCGATCACGCCGATTTGTGGCAATTTGCCCTGCCGGTGGCGAGCACTGATTAGAGCTCGGCGATTGGTCTCAACGGATGATTCGCGCAATTGTGTTGCCAAGGATTCGCCATCGAGCAACGAGCGTTGCCCCATTGGCAAATCAAACCATTCGTGCAGGGTCGGAAATAGGTCAACGGTGCTGACAACTTGGTTGCTCGTTCCAGCTTCGATACCGGGGCCGGCGATGATGAGCGGAATGCTCACACTCTCGCTGTGCATGTAGTCGCCGTGCCCATACCAGCCGCGCTCACCCAAGGCTTCGCCGTGGTCGGAAGTGAGCACCACGGTGACGCCATCGCGCGCGCATCGGTCGAGAACACTCTTCAACTGTGCGTCCACGGTGGCCAAGTTTGCGCGGTATAGGGTCGTAACCCGCTCGCGATCCGCCGCGGGCAAATCGCGTACTCCGAAAGCATCTGCACCTTCCAATTCCGAATCGCGCTTTGCCTTGTGATCCGAATTCGGACCTTCCACACGGGCGAGCTGCTTTCCGTGGGGTTTGTAGGGCGAGTGCGGTCGCCGCATGTGGAGGTACAGGAAGTAATTCTCGTCTCGATGGGAATCCATCCAACGCTCGGTGTCGGGAACGGTTTGAAAACCGAGCGCCTTGCGTTCCTCGTGCAGTACACCGTAGTAGTCGTACGAATCGAAACCTTGATCAAACCCGTATTCGGGGGCCGCGTAGGCCATTTGGACGAATCCGGCAGTTAGCCATCCCGCTGACTGAAAACTGTCCGCCAAGGTGTGGGCACTCGCCGGCAACTTGTCCTGCGGAGTCGCGACTGCATGTCGCTCCTGGAGCTGTCCCGTCATCAGCGAAGCAGTCGAAGGCAAAGTCCACGTGTTGTTCGAAACGGCGCGCGCAAAGCGCCGGCCCCGGGCAGCGAGGGCATCGATATTGGGCGTCAATCCGGCCGGGCCACCGTAACTGGATAAATGAGCGGCGTTGGTCGCGTCGATGACGATCACACACAATCGTCCGTCGCGCGGGGGCCCGGGCCGATTTGGATCGGCGCAGGCGGCCAGGGCGAGCAAGCACAACGCGAGCACGCGCAATGGTGCGACGGGCGCTTGGGGCTTGGATGTTGGCGAGCTCTCCCGAACTCTTGTTGCCCGCAACCTGAAAGCAATCAGGAATGAACTCACTGCTTTAAATGCGAAAGCTCCCCAAGGCCAAAGTGACCCAAGAGAGCTAAACGATTTGCGCTCGCCCCCGCGGTGAGAGGCGAGGCTCTTGCGCTCGGCGGGCTGTGGGCCGCGGGCGCTGGTTCGCATCAGACCTTGGCGCGCGCCTCGAGCACAGCTTCGGTAAGGCGCGGCAGGATTTCGAACGCGTCACCGACGATCCCAAAATCAGCAATTTTGAAGATGGGCGCGTCGGCGTCCTTATTGATCGCAACGATCACTTTGGAGGTTTTCATGCCGGCCAGGTGCTGAATCGCGCCGGAGATTCCGACGGCGATGTACAGCTGGGGGGCAACGGTCTTGCCGGTCTGTCCAACTTGCTCGGCGTGCGGACGCCAGCCGGCGTCAACGACCGCGCGACTGGCTCCAACTGCCGCGTTTCCGAAGGCGCGAGCCAGATTTTCGATGAGTGAGAAGTGCTCAGCTTCCTTCATTCCGCGGCCGCCCGAGACGACGATCGGGGCTTCGGCGACATCCAACATGCCTTCGGCTTTGGCCTCGATTTTCGACAGCACGGCGCGGAAGTCCGTGCTGCTGTCGACTTGCATCACTTCGGCGCTGCCGCCGGTCGCTTTGGGGGCGAATGTATTGCGGCGCAGGGTCGCGCAGGTGACCGGGGCGTTCGACTTCAAGCTGGCGATCAGCTTGCCCGCCAGCCAAGGTCGCACGAGCTTGAAGCTATCGCCGTCGGCCTCAAATGCGGTGCAATCGCTGAACAATGCGCAATCCAACTCGGCTGCGACCCGCGGAGCAATGTCGCGCCCGGTGGAGCTGGCCGTGGCCAAAAAGGCCTTGGCGCCTTGCTCGCGAACGATTTTCGCCAAATCGCCGGCCAAGCCGTCGGGGCTGTACTTGTCTCCGCCAAGCACAACAACCTTTGCTGCGCCGTGTTCCCCAAGTGCGGCCGTTGTGTTGGCGGCATCGCTTCCCGTGGCGACAGCAACGACTTCGCAGCCGGCTGCTTGAGCGGCGCCGAGAGCTTCCAAGCTGGCGGAACGTACGGTTCCCGCTTCGTGTTCGATTAAGACAATAGCAATGGACATCGGTTCTCTCCGCTACAGGACTTTGGCTTCGTTGAGTAGGGCATCCATGAGGGCCGGCACGGCATCGGCGCCTTCGCCAATGATTCGGCCTTCCGCACGGGCGGGCGGCAGATCGAGCGAAAGCGGCTCGATTTGGTTGTCCTCAGCTTCCAAGGGAAGCTCCTCGATGGGCTTCTTCTTGGCGGCCATGATGCCCTTCAAGCCTGCGTAGCGCGGCTCGTTGAGGTCTTTCTGACAGGTAATGACGGCCGGGAAGGAAAATTCGTAGCTCTCGACTCCCGAGTCCGCTTCGCGCTTCGCAATCCCTTTGCCCTCGCTGAGCTCAAGCTCCACGACGTCCGTCACGCAAGCCGCACCCAGGTAGGTCGCGAGCATCGGTCCAACCGAGGCATTGTCGCGATCGGTTGCGACTCGCCCGCAAAAGACGAGGTCGGCGCCCATTTCGCGCAGGCGATTGGCCAAGGCTTTGGCGGTCGCGCGGTTGTCGCGCATGCTCCAATTGTCGTCGACGAGGATTTCTCCTTTGTCGGCGCCCTTGGCCAAGCTTTCGCGCAACTCCTTGGACGCGCTGCCGGGCCCGATGGTGAGGATGGTTACTTCGCCACCCAATTGCTCCTTGCTCTTGACCGCTTGCTCCACAGCAAGTTCGTCGTAGAAAGAAGTCATGTACTCGACGCCGGCGGAGTCGAGACTCTTGCCGTCGGCAGCGACCTTGGCTTGCGTCTCCGTCAGCGGGACGCGCTTGATGCAAGCGACGATCTTCATCGCAATTCGCGTGGGTTGCGGGGTGAGGCGGCCTGCCGCAATCAATGCGGGGGGGCATGCCGGAGCTGGTCGGTTTGGCCACAGGGGCGGCCCGGGCCGTGTTCATTGGCCGGGCAGTGCCGAATACGGGGCTGGGCCGCGATTCGGGCGAAGCATGTTATCGGGGGCCCTTTGGGGCGGCAAGAGAAGACGCGCTCCCACAGCCGGCGAATGGGGCTTTGGGGGCGAACCGTTGCCGTGGCGAGCCGGATTTAGGGGCTTGGCCGCTTTCGGCTGGGGTGACGTCGCCTTTGCTCGCTGGGCTTGCCCGGTGCCCAAACACAAATCGACCGCCTTGGCCACGCGATGCCGAGCGACGCGGATTGGTGCGCCGAAGGAGTATTGGGCCGCTCGATTTCCGGGGGCAAGCTCAATAGCTCGACTTGGGCCGTTCCGTTCACCGGAAATGCCTCGCGGCGGGCTTCCGTTTGAACACGTACTCGGAAAGAGGGCCTACTCGAAATCCTTATCGGCCACGGCTTCCGCTTCAGCCAGGCCGAGCATTTCTTCGGGGGTTACTTCCGATTCGGGACCTTCGAAGCTGTGGCCGAGATAAACCTCGCGCACGCGCGGATCTGAGATGAGCTCTTCGGCCGTGCCTTCGCGCAACAATCGACCCTGGTGAATGATGTAGGCGCGATCGGTGCTTTGCAGGGTTTCTCTAACGTTGTGATCGGTAATCAAGATGCCGATGTTGCGCAGGCGCAATTGACCGATGATCTCTTGGATTTCTTGAACGGCAATCGGGTCAACGCCGGCAAAGGGCTCATCCAAAAGCAGGATGGTGGGGTTGCTCGCAAGCGCGCGGCTGATTTCAAGTCGCCTGCGTTCGCCACCCGACAGCGTGTCCGCCAGGTTGTCGGCGAGGGAACTGATCACGAGCTCTTCCATCAACTCATCCGCGCGCGCATGACGCTCACGTCGCGAATAGGGCATGGCTTCCAGCACGGCCAGGAGGTTTTGGCGCACGGTCATGCGCCTGAAAATGCTTGGCTCCTGGGGCAAGTAGCCCATGCCGAGTCGCGCGCGTTGGTACATCGGCAGCCGCGAACACTCTCCTCCGCGCAGGTGAATTTCACCGGCATCGGGTGTCGTGAGCCCCACGGTCATGCGAAAGGTCGTGGTCTTGCCCGCGCCGTTGGGGCCCAGTAGGCCGACGATTTCGCCTTCCTCCACATGGAAGGAGACGCCATCGACCACGCGCCTGCGGCGGTAGGACTTGACCAATCCGCGCGCTTCCAGGAGGTGTTGAGTGGAGCCGCTGTTCTGCTTGGTTCGCGCCATATTGCGGGATTCTATCAGTGCCTGCGCTGCGGATCTCGCTATCGAGCGTCCAGTCGCCAAATCAAATTCAATGCAACCAACCGACGCGATAGAGGTCGAGGCTGGGCTTGATCGGCCAAAAGGTCGCCAGGGCACGGCCATGAATGAGCAGCTCAGGTACGAGCCCGACGTTTTCCTTGTCTTGCAACTCTTCGGCGTTGTCCGGGATCTCGTGCCGCTCGCCCCAAACATCGCGGAAAAAGAGCCGGCCGTCGGGGCTGGTGGCGGGATTCTCGCCCGGGCGCCAATTGCCTAGGACTTCGCGTTTTGCGCCCCATTCGTCGGTCCAACGATAGCCGCTGCGCTCCCAAAGCCTGCTGTCGGCGGAATCTTGTGTGTTGTCGCCGAGTACGAAGTAGTTGGCGCTGGGTATGGTCACGCGGCTCTTGCCCCGGTTGAGGTAATAGATGTCGCGTTCAACCAAGAGCTCGTCGAAGTCCGCTCCCGAGCCCACTTGCCCGATGTAGATGGAGGAGCGCGGCTCTACAACCGGCTCAACTTCAAGCTCGCAAACCCAATCCCCGTCTAGTTCGAGTTCGAGCAGGTCATCGAGGTTTTGCACGGCGAAGTCGAAACTCTCATCCGCTTCGAGCCGGCGCACAGGACCTTCACTGATATGCAGTGCGCCGTTTTCCGGCGAGGGTGGGGAATCGCTTGCGCTTGAATCAGCTGTGGAGTCCCAAGCTAGGATGCGAATGCGCGCGTCCGCCTCCGCTGCAGGCCCTGGAATGGAGAATCGGTAGCGTTTGGATCCTTCGCGCAGGTCGAACCACACTTCCTGGCATCCGCTGTTCGCCACGACAGTGCCGCTGAGGCGTAGGTCGCCGACAGCTCGCCACTCGAGCCGATCGGTGCGCACTCCCAGTTCCTTGCGGATTCCGTCGGGATAGCCGTGCAAGTAACCGTTGTCGATGGATTCCTCGCCCGGGCGATAGCGGGCCACGCCGTTTCCGCGGGCAGCAATGGAATCGCCGCGCAGGTTCCAGCCCTTGCCCTCAACGGTGCGCCATGCGGAAAGGCTGGATTCGCCCAGGCCCACGGCCTTCCACATCTCCTCTTGAACGGCGCGCGGGCGGCGGAGGATGTTCCAATTGCCTGTTGGGTCCTTGCGGGTCCAAAGATCCCCGTATTGGATCTTCAAGTCCTCTTCCGGCATCCCGACCAGGCGCTTGACCATGTTCCTCGAGCGCTCGAGGGGGTGCTTAAATACGACAATCTCCCAGCGCTCGGGAGAGCGGAAGTGGTACGAGAGTTTGTCGACCAGAACCCGATCAAAGACCTGCAGCTGCGGCGTGCCCATCAAAGTGGGCTGCATCGACGCGCTGGGTATGCGACTGATTTCGATCAGGAAGGCCTTGAAAGCCAGGGCAATCAGAATTGCTCCGGTCAGGGCTTCAATGTGGTCACGCCAATGATGCTTCATGGTATCGGCGCGAATCATACGCGATCAGAATCACCGAGTTGGGCACCTGGGCGACAGGAGTTGTTCGAAATATCGGCCCGGAGTTCCTGTGCCCTGGGGTTGAAACCGGCTGGGAGTGCGTGGGGCAAGCGTCCGCCAAGAATCCAGACTGTATAGGTTGCGTGGTGTTTCTTGGTCTGGACTCGGGCGCAACTGGTACGCGATGTGGAATAGAGCGATGGGGAGGGCGATTTTCGGTTGCTAGAGCAAGAGCGGCTAATGCGGAGGGTCTGCTGATCCGGAACGAAGCTGCAAGTCGATTGCGTGAAAGTGGTTGTGCGCATTTGCAGCACGATTATCACCACGCAAGGTAGTCAGTTCGCTGGGGCGCGAGATGGAGTTTTGCTGCGGGCGGCCCCCGTGGGGGGTAAATGCGCCGGGTGCACGCGTGTGGAGGATCTGCAGGCTGGGTTCGTCCGTGCCGCATTGCGGATTGCGGCAGCCTTGGGCTGCTTTGGCCGCAGGAACAGCCGTGGGAAATCCCGCAAGTTTGATTCGCGGGGCCGCCGCAGCGCGCGAATCGAGAAGTCTC
>JAJDES010000284.1 GCA_029259675.1 Planctomycetota bacterium | reverse complement strand
ATTGAATGTTGCGACAGCCAAATCGAGATGACCATCTTGGTCCAAGTCCCCCATTGAAAGCATCCTTGGCGCATGTCCCGTCGTATGGCGTTGAAACGGTTCAAATTGACCACCGGGTATTCGAAGCAGCACGGAGACGGTCGGCATGTGGAAGTTCGTAACGATGACATCCTTGAGTCCATCGTGATTCAAATCCCCTATGACCAGCGATGTTGGTCGATCGCCTGCGGCGAAAATCCTTGGGTTTGAAAACTTGCCGTCACCCATTCCAAACAGGATCGACACGCCCTCTTCGGACAGGTAATCAATGATCTGGATTGCCACGACCAGGTCGGGCAACCCGTCATCGTTCATGTCTTCTACCCGGACACTTTGGGCCGCTCCACCCGTGGCCAGCTCGCCCGCCGGCTCAAAGCTGCCGTCTCCGTTGCCGATGAAAAGCGAAATACTGTTCGCGAAGAGGTTTGAAACGACGATATCCGCAATGCCGTCCTCGTTCACATCCGCAGCGTCCACGTCAGTGGGAAAATTATTTGCGGTGTAGCTATGGGCAAAGCTGAATTCCCCGTCTCCCTGATTCAGCACGACGGAAACCATATAGCTCGATCCACTGGTCGTGGCGACATCAATCAGCCCATCCTGATTGAAGTCGGCGATGGCTAAAGAACCCGGGTACAGACCGGCGTAGAATTCCTTGGCCGCTTCAAATTGCCCGTCGCCTTTACCTAGGAATATGGACAGTCCATCAAATTTATCACCAACCGCAACAATGTCCGGCATGCCGTCCAGATTCACATCAATGATTCCTGTATTCCGATAGCCATCGCCGGACCCGATGCTCGGCGCAATCGAAAACCTTCCGTTGCCGCGCCCCAACAAGACGGACACATCGTACTGGCCGTAGTAGCTGAAATTGCTGGCCGCAATATCGGTCATTCCATCTTGATTCAAATCGGCAACAGCAATCTGCTGAGGAGATTCGCCCTCCAGGAATTCCTGCAGCGGTCCAAAGCTACCGTCACCGGCTCCAAATCGAAGACCCAAACCGTCTTGACTGGCGATCGCGATGTCGGCCAATCCGTCCTGGTTCAAGTCCGCAGCGGTCACAAACCTCGGCCGGTATGTGGATGCCACAGAAACGGCACTTTCGAAGCTTCCGTCGCCTACGCCCAAGAGAACGGAAACATCATCCGAATCGCGATTGGCAACCAGCAAATCCGGCAAGCTGTCCTGATTCAAATCCGCAACGTCAATGGATTGGGGCAAGGATCCCGCCGCATAACTTTGCGGCGCGCCGAAGGCTCCATCGCCAAAGCCCAGTAAAACGGAAACGTCGTCGGAGGTTGCGTTCGCAACGGCGACATCCAATAGGCCGTCTTGGTTCAAATCCCTGACGATTGCCGACTGAGGATTCGATCCCGCGGGGAAATGCTGCGGCGCCTCAAAGCTTCCGTCCCCAAGTCCCAACAAGGTCGAAACGTCGTGGGAGCCTTCATTCGCGACCACAAGGTCCAGCGCTCCATCCTGGTTGATGTCACTAATGACGACCCAGGCTGGATCCACTCCTGCCAGCACGTCTTGTCCCGGACGTGGCAGTCCGTGGGCCTCGCCCAGCAACACGGATACTTCGCCGGAGCCTAAGTTGGGGACGACCATGTCCGGCCACCCGTCGGAGTTCAAATCCGCAACAGCCACCGACCAAGGGGCGATGCCGGCAGCGAGGCTATGGGGCGCTCCGTAGGTTCCGTCTCCCGCGCCCAACAACACGGTCACATCGTTCGAGTATTGATTGGCGGTGACAATGTCCTGCAACCCGTCAACATTGATGTCCGCGAGCACAATCGTTCTGGGCACCGCCCCAACAATATATTTTGGACCTGGAAAAAGGGGCTCTCCACCAACACGCACTAGCAAAGCGTTGGTGACGGCAACACGCCCTGTGGAATCGCCGCTGCTCAACCCTGCCTGCAACACCAAGCGGTCCCCACATTGCACCAGTGCCTTGGTCACGACTGAAGTTAGTTCCAGTTCGGCAGCGCCCTCCGCGTCAAGCGCAAGGGGCAGAGTGCGCAGCGGAGCAGCGGGATAGATGCTGGAGCGCAAAGCGGGAATTTGGGTTGCGTGCAGCTCACTGCTCAAGAAGAGCATCCCCTGCCCCTCCGGCTCGCCCCCGCTGATTCGGATTTGAAAGCGAAACTGACCATTCTCAATGTTTTGACTCGCTGTAAGAGAGGCCGCTCCAGCGAGGTCCTCACCACCGGCCCCAAGCACTTCGACATTGATGGCGAAATGGCAATCGCCTTGCGCCGGCACGCGGCTTGATAGCGGTACGACCAAGAGGACGACTGCGCTTAGGCTCTTAAGCAGTTTCACGTCGCGCATTGATTTCATAACGGGTGACGGCAAAGCAGGCAAACAGCGAATCCGGTTCAAGCGAGCCCCGCGCCCGCTAGAACCAACATGGACTATACGCTTGTTCAAATTCAACAGGGCCAAATGCTGAGATAATGCGTCAGTTGCGCCCAGTCGCGGATGGTACGCGCGCCCGGGATGCGCATGGTTGCACTCCACGGACCTACAGCACTCCGGCACCAAAAACACCCGTCGGAACAATGATTGGGGCGCGCGGACAGCTCGGGCCCTACAGCCGCAAGCACTGGGTAAAACCTGGCATTACCAGAATGCTCCGCAAACCGTTTTGGGCTGTTTGAATGACATCGACGCCTTGTCTGAAATACCGCCTGCGATCCAGCAAGTAACCAAGTTGAACCAGCAGCACATGCCGGCACTCCAAAGCTAATGCTGACAATTATCGCGAACCGCCGGCAGCACTTCCCAAGCAAGGGGCCAGGTCTAGAACGATTGCACACTCAAACACGCGCCGCAGGAGGAAACCATGGCAACAGAAGACCGAAGCAAAATGTCCGTGGTGCTCACTTCGTGCGACATGAAACGGAGTGTTGCGTTTTACTGTGACATGCTCGGTTTTGAATTGAAGGAAGCTTGGCCCGATCGCGACAATCCCCAATGGGGCAACCTAATGCTGAACGGTCGGTCCGTCATGATTGGGGCTGCGATGGATCCCGCAACGGTCGGCAAGTATCGCGGCGGCGATGTCGAGCTCGAGGCAAGCGCCACCAAAGCGGCCACGGACTTTCAAAAATACCCCTCCGGTGTGGGTCTTTCGGTGTGTGTCATGGTGGACGACATCGGCGCCTACATTGCGCAATGCCGCGAGCGCGGCTTGCAAATCAAAGGCGAGCCGAAATCTCAGTTCTATGGGATTCGCGACATCACCACCGACGATCCCAACGGTTAAGGAAAAAACCGTCGCTGCCGGAGAAGACACGCACCGCACCCATCTATTACGAGATCCAATTTGTAACGGGAGCACCCGCCGCCCAATTCGGCACTCCCTTACCATTCACATCATCGAGATTGGCAACGGCCACTCCAAATCCATCAGGGGGTTCAATGCTGTCCGCCTGATGGACGGTGTTCTGAGCTTGCACCGCACTAGATCACGAACAGACACGCACTAACGATTGAGTTTTTCATTAATTGACTGATACCAGTTCTGTGCAAGTGGAACTTGCCATGTCGTCGTCGGTGACCGTGAGCGTTACCAGATAATCCCCTGGCCCCGAATACTCATGGAAGACGGGGATCCCCAACCCGAGAGCGAAAGTGTTGCCATCGCCAAAGTCCCACTCATAATTTGTGATTTTCGCATCCCCATCCATTGAAAGAGATCCGTCGAATACAAATTTGAATGGGGAACCCAAAGTGGGTCCCGTAATCTCGAATGCGCAGGATGGTGGTTGTCTCTGCTCCAAGACATCCTGCTTGGTTATGCACGTTGAGCTATTCCCGTCATCATCCGTGACGGTCAGGCGGACTTCGAAAAGGCCTGGGGTCTCGTAAGCATGAAACGCTATGGGAGTGTCTGCAGTTTGCCCGTCACCAAACTCCCAAAAGTACGAGACGATGACTCCATCCAAATCCTCAGTGGACTTGGGCACGAACTCTAGTAACGCTCCGTAAGGTACCACTTTCGCGGGTTCCAATTCGCAACTTGGCAGCGCCGAGAAGAGTTCAATTAGAAGCGTACTAACCGGATTGCTTACGAAAGCCAAATCTCCCGCTGGGCCAAAGACCGCAAATGCGTGAAAGAGGCTCGCGCCCGCAAGTGATGGGTCCAATCCACTCGCTAAATTCAACTTAGCGTTGGCCCTGCCCGCGGGACCCAATTCTCCTCGAAAATCGACAAAGGCTTGCTGTGAAGGATTGAAGAGTGTGGCAGCAAAGTATGAATCCATGACCAAGGGTAAAACTCCGGTCCCTAAAGAACCGGGTTCAATCCCGCTCGCACTGCCAAGCATCCAATACGTCAAGCCGCCGTTTTCCTGGCCTGCGTTTAGTTTGAAATTCACGGCACCTGCAAGGGTCTTCGAAATCTTCAGGAAGGGGGGCCTGACTTGCAGACTCATTTTTGCGCGCGAAAGAACACTCACGTAATTGCTAAATCCGTTTGGAGCCCCAACGATGATTTCATCGACTCCATCACCAGTCACATCTTCGAATCCTGCGACGCTGAATCCCAGCGAGTCGCCAACGAGTCCTTCATGTACTTGGATCAGCTCGCCGCTGCGTGCCGAGTAGACAAGAACTCGGCCTCGGTCTCCCGCGCATTTAAAAGTGAGGGGTTCTTGCATGCCTGGCACGCCCACCAGCAAGTCGCGAACCCCATCACCATCCCAATCCCCTCCCTGGCTAACCGATTGCCCAAACCCGCAATAGCCCGGACCATCAACCGCAAAGCTGGGAACCAATTCATGAATGAGCTTACCCGTCGCACCTGAATGCAAGCTCGCATACGTGCCGCCGGGGGCGCCGACCAACAAATCTTGAATCCCATCGCCATCAACATCGTCTGTCCCCGCCAAAGTTGAGCCAAAGGAATCAGACGGGCGCTTGCCTTCGATGCGATAAAGCTCATTCCCAAACATGCCGGAATAGACATGCACGCGAGACGGAGGATTTCCTTCAGCAATTGTCCAATCGCTGTTTGGCGCTCCAACGGCATAGTCCGGAATACCATCGCCGTCGACGTCGCCAAGACCAGTCGCGGCTGCGCAAAATTCTCCCAATTTAGAAGCACTGTAGGTTTGAAATTCAAGAATGGCTTCACGGCCCGAATAGATGACAAAATAGTCATCGGGATGCCCCTTTGGCGCTCCCGCGATCCATTCGGAAACACCGTCACCATTCAAGTCGCCGATGCGTGACACGGAATAACCGAGCCGGTCATTCTTGCTCGTGCCAATTATTTGATACAGGGTGCTTCCGTCGAGACCCGAGAACGCAAAGATGGCTCCCCAATTCTGAAGCCCACTCTTTGGAGCGCCCACAAGCACGTCGTCGTAACCATCCCCGTTGAGATCGCCGGCCCCTGAAACCGCATGCCCCAATTGGTCTCCTTTGAGCCCATCTCTGCGCCAAAGTAAAGTTCCATCGAGGCCTGAAAAGACTTGCACGAAGCCGGCATTCTTGAAATTGGAATCGGAAGCCGGAGCTCCGGCAGCCCAATCCGAAACTCCATCACCGTCAACGTCACCAACGTTCGCGACTGTCGTCCCGAATTCGTCTTCGCCCTCAAGGCTCTCAACCAAATGAACGGTGTGCTGAGCTAGCGGAGTTGAAGCGAATAGTGAGATGCAAAGGCCCACCAGGGCAGCCTCTTTCCCAATTGAGTTTTTCATCGGCTCGGTCACTGGATCTGAACGCGTTTCTCGCCATTCGGCGCGATTTGAATCGCCGCAATCGAAAGATTGTTTCCGGTATTCTCTACACCGACTTCAGGCAATTCGGCATGAAGTTTGAGACGGCAATTCGCTTGGACCTCCACACTCCTCGCCGGTGGAATGGCCAAGATCGGTACAGCATTTACATGTAGTGGAATGTTCACGTCGCGCCTCAAGAATTGTCGGAGTCCAAAAGCAGAGAGCTAGCAAAGCCACTTCGAGTGAGCCTCTGCAGCTACTCAAATCAGAATGGCTCGACTCAGAATGGACTATACGCTCGCCCAAATGAAACGGGGAAAGAGGCTTTGATTATTAGCAGCTCCCCCCTGTGGCGCGCTCAATGAATGTACGGCCATCCATGGGCCACTCGCTCGACCATACTGTTGAGCAATGAACACTTCCCGGCGCAATCAGCACATGAGTGTTGCACAAGCCGCGAATTCGCTCGCTAGCTTCGAGCCTCGGCCTCCATCGTCATGCTGCGACCGCCCCAGGGGTGGCTTTGGGATTGGGGCGACGCGATGACCAGGGTCGTGCCCTGCAGAGCACTCAATTGTGTGGATACAAGCTGTGCGGCATGCGCGTCCAAGTCGGCCATGGGTTCGTCGATCAGCAACAACTCGGGTTCGAGCACGAGTGCTCGCGCCAGGGCGACGCGACGCTGCTCCCCGCCCGAAAGTGTGCGCGCCAGCCGCTTCTCCAGGTGCAAGATGCCGAGGCCATCCAGCTGTTCCAAACAGCGTTGCTTGGCCTCCTTGTTCAATCCGCCCTTGGCGCGCAGGCCGTAGGACACATTGGCCAAAACCGTGCCGCGAAAAAGGAAGGTCGCCTGATGCACGTAAACCGGTTTATGGCCCTGATCGCTGCGCTTCAAGTGCCCTTGAAAATCGGTTTCAAGGCCCGCCAAGACGCGCAGCAATGTGGACTTGCCCGAACCGTTGGATCCGTAGACCATCAGGTGTTCGCCCGCTTGCAACTTCATGGCGTCCACCCGACAAATCGTTTTGCCGTCGCGCATCACGCGCAGGTCATTGAGCTCGATCACGATTCATCCTCGCGCGAAACGGCGGCCAGGATTCCGGTCACGCCCAGGGCAATCACCAAGAGGATGATGCCCATGGCCAAGCCGCGCTCGAATTCGCCGCGCCCCGTTTCCAAGGACGTAGCCGTCGCCAAGGTGCGCGTGTAGCCGCGGATGTTGGCGCCGACCATGACCGCGATGCCCAATTCCGTCGAACAGCGAGCGAAGGCAGTCAGCAAGCCGAGCACCACGCCGGTGCGCGCTTCGGACAATTGTGTGCGCCACAGGAATAGTCCCCGTGCACCCAGCGTGCGCGCCGTTTCGCCCACGCGCTTGTCTAGGGCTTTCACCGCACCATGGGTCATGGAGAAAATCAGGGGCAGTGCCAGGAGCACATCGCCGATCACAATCGCCCAGGGTGTGTAGAGCAGTTCCAAACCGCCCAACATGCCGTCGCGCGTGAATAGGCCGTAGCAAACGATGCCCACGAAAACCGTGGGAACGGCCATCAATGCGCGCGCAATGAGAATCAGGGCCCCGCGACCCGGAAAGCTGGTGGACGCGACCAAGACACCCAATGGGATTCCGATCAATGCGGCGCAGCTGACCGCCAGCATGGAAATCCAAATCGTGCGCCACGCGGCGCCGAGAACCAGCTCATCTCCGGCGAGGACCAGCTCCCCCGCGACCTTCAGGCCGTTCCAAAAGAGTTCCAACTTTAGGGCGAGCTGAGGCCGGCCACCGCGGTGGGTCTAAAGGGCGCGATGCCGTTGATCTTGAATTCCGCGATGAGCTGTTGCCCGCGCGGACTCACCAGGAAGTCAAGCATGGATTGCGCGCGCTTTTGATTAATCGAAGCCGTCTTCGCCACTACCAAGCCGGCGTAGGGATTGAGCAGGGATTCGCCGCTGCAGCTCAAATTCTCCAGGTCCACATCCAATCGAAGATTGAGAAAGGTGCCCGTATCCACAAAGCAGTAGGCCTCGCGTTCATCGGCGACCAACAGGGTTTGGCCCATGCCGCGCCCGCACTCAATGTAGTTGTCCCAATCGGGCGTGATGCCCGCGGAAGCCCACATGGCCTTTTCGCGCCGGTGGGTGCCGCTGTCATCGCCACGCGATGTGAACGACCCGTTTTGCTCGGCTAGCTTGAACAGCGCCTTTTCAATCGGCAACCCGCGCAACCCGAGTGGATCGGAAGCCGGTCCCACGAGAAGGAAGTCGCTCTCCATGAGCGGCTCGTGACGCGTCGCGTAACCCTCGTTCAAGAATTCCAATTCGGACTTGCGATCGTGCACGATCAAGCAATCCACGTCCGTCGCGCGACCCAGGCGAAAGGCGGCGCCGGTGCCGACGCTGATGACATGCACTTCGATCCCCGCTTGCTTTTCGAATTCGGGCACGAGGACGTCCAACAAGCCCGAGTCCCGCGTTGAGGTGGTTACAGCTAGGCGCAGGGGTTCGGGCTCGGAGCTGCATGACGCGGGGAAAGCGGCAAGCAGCAGCAGGGCAAGACCAAGGCACAGGCGCAAGCCGAAGTTTCGACTTGGCATTCTGCGCTGCATCCGCGCGCTTTCGCGGTCGCACGAAACGCGCCCTGCGCGTTTCGTGATTCCATTTGCAGGCAGCTCGATCACTACAGCCCCGATTCAGTCAGCATGGTGTCGAAGCGCTCACACACTTTGCCCTGCAATTCGCGGAAGAAGGGCAAGCTGTTGAAGTGCGGCAAGTCCACCTGCGGATACTCGCGGTGCACTTCGCTGGGCATGACGTAGTCGCTCTTCCCAAAGCCCTGCAGCTTCTCGATCTTGTACCCGCGCAGGTAAGTGCGCATGACAAAGGCGCCCAATTCGTCGGGCGTCAAGGCCAGCCCTGTCATGGCCGTGATCGCTTCGGCCATGTGCTCGTTCGTCGTTCCCGCAAATTTGCAGATGCCGATGATGTCGTCGCGCATGATGTGCGGCCCCCGATTGGTAATCGCGTCGACCCAATAGTCCATGCCCGTTTCGCGCTCGTGCAGCACGAGCAAGTACGTTTTCATGGACATGTGGCCGCCGGCCAAGGCCCACGGGTAGCCGGGGTTGGTTTGCGGCAGGTACGCGGGGAATTCAACGCCCTTGCAATGCATGGCGTAACCCGTTTCGCCCGTCGTTTCCGAGAGTCGCTTCGAGCCCTGGCCCAATTCCGGCAACTGTCCCGAACCGATCTTGAGCACCGTGTCGCGCGTCGCTTCGAAGTCGCCGTAGGAAAGTCCCCCGGCCACGGACAATCCGTCCGAAGCGTGGCGCTTGTTAAACTCCATGGCATAGGAGAGCGTCACGCCGATGGAGATCGAGTCCATGCCCAGGTCGTCCACCAACTCGACCAACTCGCAGGTCTGATGTTGATCGTAAATGCCAAGGTTGGAGGACATCAGGATTAGCGGCTCAAAGTCGAGTTTGGCCAAATACTTGCCCGCCTTCCCGTCCTCGTTCTTCTCGTAGACGTTTTTGTGGCAGCGAATGCCGCAGCGGAAGCACGCCTCGTCCTTCACCACGAACTCGGCCGCTTCGAAGGCCGAGCGATAGAGCGGTTGAGCCAAATCCGCATCGCCGGTCGGAACGAAGTTGAACTCGGGCATGGCGCTGACCGGGTGCAAGCCCTCCACGTTGGCCCAGGTGCCGCCGCCGCCGTCGTTGCGCTTCTTGTCGCGAAAGCGCCGACTGCCTTCGCCGCGCGCGACCAGTTGATTCATATCCTTGAGCATGGGCGCCCCCTTGCTCATCTTGCGGTCGGCCGTGTCCGCGACAATCGCCAGCAAGTTCTTGGAGCCCATCACGCCGCCGATGCCGCCGCGACCGCAAAAGCGCGACTTCATGTCGCCCGACTTCAATTGGTTTTCGGTCGACAGCGCAATCGCCGCGTAGCTCACCGACTTGTAATTCTCTCCGGCCGGGCCGAGCACGGCAAAGTGAGCGTCGGGAAAGAGGCTGTGCAGCTTTTGAATCTTCGCATTGACCCGCAAGCCCGCCAGCTCGGAAGCATCGCCCAAGGTGAAATTCGGCACACCGTCTTCGCCCGCGCTGATGCGCAAGTAAACGGGCTTGTCGCTGCGCCCGCTGAAAATCACCTCGTCCACGTCCAGGGTGCGCAACTTGGTTCCGAACTTGCCGCTACCGGCAGTCCACATGGCGGCGGGCTTGTTCTCCACCGACGCCTTGAGCGGTGAGTAGGCGTGAAAGAAGGTGCGCAGGCCGGTCATGAACTCCGTCCCGCTCAGGATGCCGAGGTTCAGCATCAGGAGCGCGGCCGGATCGTAGGGATCGTCAACGGGATGCCGCTCGAGCTGCTTAAAGCCGCGCGCCGTGCCCCCCATCACATCTTCCATGTCCTCGCAGCGAATGCGCTCGTAGCTACCTTCGCCGCTGCCAAGATCGATTTGAAAACGGTTGAACCAGAAGTCCGTGGGCTGCCGCGATCCGGCTGCGGCAAGCCCGTCGGGAAT
>JAJDES010000283.1 GCA_029259675.1 Planctomycetota bacterium | reverse complement strand
CCACCAAGCGGCAGTAGCCGGCAACGCGCTCAAGGTGCTTTCCCGTTTCGTCGTCGCGTCGCTCGGCCAAGAGGGCCAGCGCATGAATCACGGCATTTTGAGCTTCATCCCGCTCTTGCCTTCGCAATTGTCCGTGCACGGCCACGGCCATGAACGAAGCGATCGAAGCCAAAAAGCGGCGATCTTCTTCGTCGAGTTCATCGCCGCCGTCACTGTTAAGGTTGACGCCGATGCGGCCCACTTCTCCATCCATGGTACACAGCGGCTCAAAGTGCAGTTCCCCTTGCAATTCGGATCCGGCGCGCACCATTTGCAAGCCTTCCTCGCCGGCCGCCAAGGACCATTCCAATTGCGCAGCGCGTCCGTCCAATTCCGAACTGACGGTCTCAACCGCAAGCTGCGCAATGGAGTGCATCGAGTCCGCGGTACTCAAGGCTGTTGCCAAGCGACTCAATTCCTTCAAGCGCGTTACGAGTTGATCGTCGCGGCTCTCGAGGCTGGACTCCAAGTCCTTTAGGCAATCCCGCGTGGACTGCAACTCCTCGGCCAAGCAGCTTTCTTCCACGGACTTCAGGTGCAGAGCAATGCCCTCGTCCAAGACCTCGCGCAGCTCTTTGTGCCCCAGAGGCTTGGTCAGGAAACGCATGACTTGACCCGCATTGAGCGCGGCAAGCGCCACGTCGTACTCGGCCATTCCGGTCAGCATGACCCGACTCGTGCTGGGCGATTCCTTGCGAACACGTGCAAGCAACTCGATGCCATTCATGCCCGGCATGCTGTAGTCGCTGACGATTACGGCAAAGGGACCCTGCTTGTGAATGGTCTCCAATGCACTCTTGGCATCGTAAGCCGTGGTGACATCGAAGTCCGAGTTCAGAAGCCGGGCAAACCCGTTCACCGTATCGTGCTGATCGTCAACAAGGAGTACTTTGCGACTCATCGCACTCCCCCCTCGGTACTCGACAATCTGCGGCAAGCACAAAGCTCGCGCAGCAGCGCGCTCCAATCGAGCGCTAGGCGAAATCGACCAATTCGGTATGCAGGGATCATGTTGCTCAAGGGGGGGAGAGGCAGCCGTGTTACTTCGGCCACAGCCCTGCCCCGCTTGAGACGCGCTGAAGCCGGGAAATGTGTCTTTCTTGGCTGCAGCACGGAAGGTGGAAAAGCCTTCCCCCGATTGGATTGCACCGTCCCGCAAAAACCGAGTCATGGGCCTTCAAGCCTCGATTCGGGGAGATCGGCCTGCAAAATTTTCGGGTGTTCGATCTGAGCTTACAATTGTTTCAAAGCGCAAAAAGTTCGAGAAAAAGCCGTCAACGCACGGCTTTTGAAACCATCGCAACCCACTCTCGCTCGGCTTGGGCGCCGACCCATTGGGCGAGTGTGAATCAAACTCAGCCCGCGCTACTCGATCGAATGAAGCACGCCGTTGCGGGCAAGTTTGCACCCCCACGCGCAGCGCACCGGAGCTTGTGTGCACACTCACGATTCCACTGAGTAACACACTCAACGATTCGAACAGAACGCCTGTGTGCGCAACTCCATGCGTACACACAAAGCTCAGTCGCCGGCGCCCTAGTTTTTGTAGCTCTGAAGCGGTGCGGGGATTCGCCCGCCGCGCGAATGGAAAAGTTTGCAGCCGCCCTTGCCGGGATCCTGCACGATCGCCGTACCCAGCAAGCCGCCCCATTCAACCTTTTCACCGACTCCTTTGCCCGGAACCGGAATGATGCGCACCGCCGTGGTCTTGCTATTGACCATGCCGATTGCCATTTGATCGGCAATGATTCCCGTCAGCACGTCCGCACTGGTGTCACCGGGTACCGCGACCATGTCAAGTCCGACGGAACACACGGAAGTCATCGCTTCAAGTTTGGCCAGGCTTAGGTAGCCCTCCTCAACCGCGTCGATCATGCCCTGATCTTCCGAAACGGGAATGAAGGCGCCTGAGAGTCCTCCGACACGGGAGGAGGCCATGGCTCCGCCTTTTTTGACAGCGTCGGTAAGCATGGCCAGGGCCGCCGTCGTTCCCGGGGCTCCGGCACGATCAATGCCGATCAACTCAAGAATATCTGCCACCGAATCCCCAATGGCGGGGGTCGGCGCAAGGCTGACGTCAACGATTCCAAAAGTCGTCCCCAAACGGCGCGCGGCTTCGCGGCCGACCATCTCCCCCATGCGAGTAATCTTGAAAGCCGTGCGCTTGATCTCCTCGGACACGGCGACGAGGTCCGCTCCGCTGCCCAGCCGCGCCAGGGCGGAACGCACCACGCCCGGCCCCGAGACACCGACGTTGATCACGGTTTCGGCTTCGCCGACACCGATGTGCGCCCCCGCCACGAACGGGTTGTCTTCGACGGGGTTGCAGAAGCAAACCAACTTCGCGCAGCCGAGGCCGCCTCGATCCGCCGTCAGTTCGGCTGTGGCCTTGATGATGTCCGCAAAGCGCGCGATCGCGTCAATGTTGATGCCGGCCCGTGTTGTCGCCAGCGAAACCGATGCGCAAACCCGCTCCGTTTCGGCCAAAGCGCGCGGAATGGATTCGAATAGGGCGTTGTCCGCTTTTGAGAAGCCCTTGTGAACATAGGCGGAAAATCCGCCAATGTAATCCACCCCCACCTCCACCGCGGCGGCATCCATGGCCCGTGCAATCGGCGTCAGATCCGAAGCTCCCGAGGCACCCGCCAAAAAAGCAATCGGAGTGACGGCGATGCGCTTGTTCACGATCGGAACTCCGAAGTCCGAACTGATCCCGTCCGCCGTCGCCACCAAATCCTTGGCGTGATGCAAAATCTTGGCGTAGACCTTTTCGCAGGTGCTCTCCAAATCGGGATCCGCACAATCCAACAAGTTGATACCAAGCGTCGTTGTGCGAATGTCGAGCGTCTCCAGCTCAACCATGCGCACGGTCTCTAGGATTTCACGATCGGTGAAGGGCACGCTTGTCTCCGTTTGCTCTGTGCTGCTAGCCGTGACTAGACGCTAAATATTTGCCGGTTGTCTTCCATCTCCCGCGCAACATGTTGCCCCGGGTCGGGTCATCGCCACGACCGAATAATCGATCTCGATCGCGAAACCCTCGCATTCCATCACTGCTGTCCATCTACTTTCCAAAAACACAGTTCGACTCGCTCGGGAGTCGCCCGCTCGCGACCGCGCCAAATTGCATTTTGACCCTAAACACGGTGCATGTAGCGAAAGACTCGCTCGTGCATCACCCGCACCATGTAATCGTTTTTGCCGCCCAAGCACTCGAGTTCCTGCTTCAGCTTGTCAAAGGCTGCGCCCGGCTCCGGCTCCACGGTCAAGATCAAGTGAAAGTGTTCCCCCACCATGCGTTGGGAAATGTCGCGCACGCCGGCTCCGCAATCGGCTAGGGCGCGGGTGATTTCGGCCAGCACACCGGGACGATTCAAACCCACCACCGTAACGACGGCCCCTTCGGATGAGGCTCCATCGATGGAAGCTTCGATTTCGCCGCGCGAACCGTAGGGCGAGTCGGGTCCGCGATCGGGCACAGGCTCAGTCCAATCTCCGCCGGCGGTACGAATCGCAAGACCCAATTCCGCTGCGAGCTCCTGGGCTTGGGGCGTAACCAAAGTGCGCTCGTCAATCACGACTTCACCGCCCTTGGCGGCGCGCACATCCTCGGCAGTCAAATAGCGTCGCGACACGGGCAGTCTCCTGAACTTCGTTTCGTGGTGAGCGGACCGGCTGGCAAATTGCGAGATGAGTTAAAGATGGCTGGCCAAATTGGGATGGGGATGGGGAATCACCACTTGATTGGCGAGCAAGCCGCGCTCTTTCGCGAAGTTGGCGCCGGCTCCGACAGATGAGCGCACATCGGAGATCTCACCGGTAACAGCCAAGAAGCTCTTGCCGCCCAATCCATTGGCGATGCGCAAGTCAAACAAGTCCACCGAGGCCGTCTTGAGCGCCAGGTCGGCGGCGATGATGGCTGAGGCAACCGTGCTTGTTTCGATAACCCCGACGGCGTCCAAACTGCCGTTGATTTGTCCGCCGCGACGACGCAGGGCCGTCTCCACCTGACTATGCACTTGCGGGATGTACAAGCTGTCCACCAGACCGTTGCCGGCGAGTTCGGCTCCGCGTTGCAGGGAACTTCGAACGTCCTCGACGCTGCCCGTGAAAAGCATCACGTATTTACCCGGTTGCACCGGTGAAGCGAACAACATCTCGACCCCCGCTTCCCACAAAATGGCGTCCGCCACTTCCACTCCGCTGGCAATGGAATTCAATTCGATCAGCCCGATGCAGGGACCGACTTCGACGTCTTCGCGTAGTTCCGGGTTGTAGTCGTTGCGTGTCATAGCTGGCGGCGCCCAGGGGCACCCTACGTAGTTGAACTTAGTCGGAACGCTTCTTCTTGCGAGGTGCTTTGGATGCTGCCGAAGCAGACTTCGCGGGCAATGTTGCGGAAGGACTGTCGCAATCGGCCACCGGACCGACATGCCGACCACCTTCGAGTTCCATACCGTCGATGATGGCGCTCACGGCCGTTTGGAAGCCGATGTCGTGGCCGCGTCCAATCGCGTGACGCGCAGCCCGACCGAAGACGACCAGGACGCGCTCGCCGATTCCGGCACCGAGGGGATCCACGGCGACCATGGTTTCGGCCTTGGCTTCGGCACCGGTTGTGAAAGGTTGAATCACGAGCAAGCGCAAGCCTTCCAAAGAAGGATCCTTTTGAGTTGCCCAAACCTGCCCAACAACCGTTCCGATTAGCACGATGCGCCCCTCCCCGCTGCGCGCCAATGATCGGGCGCGTCCGGAATTTGAAAGTCGTCGACGATTCCAACCACAGCGGCCTCGAGCGCGTAGTCGCCGTCGCCGCCACAGGCAACGCGGGCTGCTTTGCCGAAGGCGACGAGCACGTGTTCACCAACTCCGGCGCCGATGGGATCGGCGGCGACGACAGGTGTCACCATGGGAGCCGACGGCTCGTCGCGCTGGTCGAGAGCTTCGATGACAAGCAAACGCTTGCCCTCTAGATCCGGCATGGCGCGGGTGGCCCAAACTTCGCCGATTACGCGTCCCAAAAACATCAGTCAAGCCCTCGATTCTTTCGGCCGGAAACGGAATCGAGCGCGCGATGCACGGCGTGCACGGCCTCTTCAACCGCGGCGTCAGAACCCGCCAGGCGCAAGCGGCCGACCGCTCCATTGTTCTCCAGACCGACGATGCGAATGGGCGCCGCCTTTTCAGCTTCATTGGCAGCCAACAGCACCCACACCGCCGGATTGGCTTCCAGCGTGTAGAGCGTGTCGCCGCCCAACACGAGCATGCCAGAGCGCGTTCGATTGATCAGCATCGCCTGGTGATCGTCAATCTGGCGAATGATTTCGTCGGTGAGCACGTTGGGACTCAATCCGTCCTCTTCCTTGCAACCGGCCGCAAACAGCATTTGCCTTCCAGCTTCGCGCACCTGCCCCTGATCGGGCCCGTGCACTTCGAGCGTTCCGTAACTGCGCTCGGTGATCAACGCGCCGGGGCGAACGTCGCAATTTTTGAGCGCAACATCCAAAAGCCGATTGATCACGATGCCGGGGCGCACTTCCAGCCAGTAGGCGCTCTCCCCGGACACGGGGAAATAGCCGTCGCTATTCGCAGCGATTGTCGCGGCGAATTGCGGTTGCATCTGGTCGATGGCCAGGGCACCGCGCAGCTCGATGGAAGTTTGGGATCCCATTTGGGTGGGCATGTGTTTACGACTCGCCGGCAACGGCGCGCGAAGTTACGAACTTCAATCCTCGGGGATCGGCGGGATAAAGCCTTCCAAGTCCTCGGCGGGACGCGGAATAACGTGCACGCTGACCAATTCGCCTACGCGCTTGGCTGCGGACCGGCCCGCCTCCGTCGCCGCTTTGACAGCGCCGACTTCACCGCGAACCATGACGGTGACAAGGCCACCGCCCGAGATTTCTTTGCCAAGCAGGGTGACCTTGGCCGCCTTGCACATTGCATCGGCGGCTTCAATCGCCCCTACCATTCCCCGGGTCTCGATCAGACCCAGTGCAATCAGGCTGTCCATCTTCACTCGTTTCGTTGGGGTTGTTGGAATACGTTTGGATTTGAAACACGACAGCCCGTAGGCCGCCGTTGATTGACGCTGCTTTCCCGGATCCGATTGGAAGCAAACTTAGGCAAGACAGGCACCGCTTTTTGCGTCCATGTGCGGGCAGCTGCTGCACGGCCCCAACGGGCAGCCGCTTCCGGCGTGGCCCATCAT
>JAJDES010000282.1 GCA_029259675.1 Planctomycetota bacterium | reverse complement strand
GTCGCAAGGCTCCGCGCCGCCGGAGTCCGGCCTGTCAATGGCTCGGGACCCCAGCGGGGGAATGGTGACTACTCGAAAATCAGTTCGCTTTCCATTTCCGAACGCAGGTACATGGTCTGCTCAAATTCGAGGCTTTCGCTGCCCATCGAAATCGACCCGGCCGTGTCCATGATCGTGTTGCTTTCGCCTTCCAAGGTGAGCGACTTCAAGTGGCCCTTGGTCATGTTCCAGAGCAACTCGCCCTCCATGTCGAACTCATTTTCGGAGTCAACGGACTCAATCTCGGGCACCATCGGCTGATCCGAACCCTCGAGGGCTTCGTTCATCAGATCGGTCATATCCTTGTTTGAGGTGACCTGCAGCGTGAGTCGAATCACGGCGATGCGATCTCCGTCGGTCATGCGAATGCCGGTCAGCTCACCAGTGAATGAGCCTTCCAAGTCGCCCAGGATGGCGGAGTAGTCGCTTTCCATGCCGCTACCCATGGATCCCGGCTCGGGCTCTTCGGTGGGCTTCATTTTCAAATCGCCGGCGGGAGCCAAAAGCGCAATCAAGCTGTTGGGATCGATTTCCCAACTGTCGCCTTTGGATACTGACTCCTCCGGTAGAAGTTGACGCAAGTCCGTATCTTCGAGCAATTCTTCGAGCAGCTCTTCGTCGGCGTCTTCGTCGTCGACGAAGCGCAAGTCGAACTCTTCGTTCTCATCATTCCACCTGTATGAGACTGTCATGCCCTCGAGTTCACTCGAACTTTCGATACTGGATTCTTGCGAACCCATCATCGGGTGCTCGGTCGAACTATTGGTGACCGTCTTGATGGTCTCAAAGGTGCGCTTGAGTTCTGAGGGGCGCCCGTCGGCGACCTTTGTGAATTCATCAACGAAGACAAACTCGCCGGTTGACGTGCCGCTGATATTGAGTTCCTGGGGCGGGGGCGCTTGTCCGTTGACGAGCATCTCCATGTCATCCAGCTCGAAGGAAGCGGAATACTTGAAGGTCTTCGTGAGGACGGTTCCGCTCTCGGGGGAGAAAGTGATTCTTTCCTCGGGAATGGAGAAGGCGACGAGTGCGGGGATCGCCAGGGCGCAGGCGATTAGCCGTGAGTACTGCATTGAATAATGGGTGCTGCGGGAGAGCGGAGGGAAAGGTGGTGGTTGATTGGGGCCGAACAGTGCGGATTGGATACGCTACATGGCAACCGTTGCTGGCGATGCTTTACATTCCATATACACTGGCGTTCTGCTCCAGACTAATGCAAGGGGCTGCCAGGGGTTACAACCGGAGCGATAGCTCGGGTCCCGGCTACGCGGGTTCCAGCTATGCGCTGGAATTTGATTTCTTCAGCCAATCCTCGCCACTGTATGGGGAGCCCCGGATGATAAGCAATCGTGGCCGCTAGTTTGCCGTGCCTGCGGGTTCGCGCACTCCAGTGCCGCTATCGGGGGGCCCCGGGGCCGGCACTGACCGGGGTCGATTTGGACCTGGAAGCGGGTCAAATCACACTTTTGGCCGGTTCGGGCGCGGCGGGCAAAACGACGCTTTTGCGCTGCCTAAACGGCCTGATTCCGCGCTCGTATCGGGCCGATGTCAGCGGCGAGATCGAATTGCTCGGTCAAAACAGTGCAAGTCTCTCCCTGGCGGAGATCGGCTCCTCGGTGGGCACGCTGTTGCAGGATCCCGCACGGGGCATTGTGGGCTTTGACGTCGGGCGAGAGCTGGCGTTCGGGCCTGAGAATCGCGGGCTCGCTCCCGGGCAGGTGGAGCGTTCCGTTGCCTCCGCCGCAGCTCGTTGCGGAATCGAACACCTGTTGCAGCGTGAAGTGGCCGAATTGTCGGGCGGAGAACTGCAGAAAGTGGCCTTGGCCGGTTTGCTTTCGACGGAGCCGGCCGTGTTGCTTCTAGATGAACCCTTGGCCGCCTTGGATGCGCGCAGCGCAACGAAAGCCGCGCTGCTCTTTCGGCAACTGGCCGATGAAGGGCGCAGTTTGCTTATCAGTGAGCATCGCCTGGAGGAGTTGGAGGGCGCGGAACCCGATCAAGTCATTTATCTGGAAGCGGGCGAGGTTCGATTTCACGGCACATTCGCCGAATTCTTGCGGCGCGGCGATTCAAAGCGCGTGGCTATTCCCGGTCGGTCCGCGCAGCGTGCGGTCGTAAGCCTCGCGAACGCTTCGAAGGAACGGGAGCAACCCGCTCGGGAACCGGAGTCAGCGGGCAATGCGGAGCGGGTGCAAACCCCGCTGCTCAGCTTCAAGCGAGTCGGCTTCGACTACGAAGCGCAATCCAATCCAAAGCCCGTACTGGACCAAGTTGATTTGAAATTGCAGGTGGGAGAGCGCTTGGCGCTCTTGGGTCCCAACGGTTCGGGCAAGTCCACTTTGCTACGCCTGGCCATGGGACTCATGGAGCCGACTAGCGGTCGCCTCGAATGGAAAGGGCAATCGATAGCCGGGCGCGGGGCCGCTAGCTTGGCCCGCGATGTCGGGCTCGTCTTTCAAGATCCGGCCTCCATGCTTTTCGCGAATAGCGTGCAAGAAGAAGTGCTTTTCGGGCCCACGAACTTGGGGCTTGCGCCCCAAGCCGCGCATGAACGCGCGCAGCAAGCCATGCATTGGTTGGGTGTGTCCGAATTTGCGGATCGGTCGCCCGGGGCCCTTTCCATCGGTCAGCGCAAGCGTGTTTGCCTGGCGGCAGTCGCCGCCCAGGGCGCTCAACTTTGGTTGCTGGATGAACCGACGGCCGGGCTCGATCCGAGCGGCGTCGCGGATTTCTTGGACGCACTCGAAACGCTGGGCGGCGCATCGCCCAATGGAGTCGGGGAAGGGCTTCCGACCGTGATTTTGGCGACCCACGATGTGGATCTCGCCCTAAGTTGCGCGCATCGGGTCGCGATTCTGATTGAGGGTCGCTTGGTCGGGATCGGACCGACCCATGAAATTCTGGGCGATCGAGACCTTTTGGCGCGCGCCGGTTTGCGCGTGACACGCAGGTTGGGGGAGTTGCTGCGGGATCTAGATCATGGCGCTAGATCAAGCGATGCAAGCCCGTCGCAGGGAGGCAGCACTCCATGAAGGCCAAGGTCGACTCGCGCGCGATCGTTCGAATGGCCACCGGAGCGGCTCTTTACGGCGTCTTCTCTTGGCTGACCAACGTCTTGCCGCTGCCGAGCGTTTCGCTCGTCAGCGTCAGGCCCGCGATCGTGATCCCGATCTTTTTCGGCCTGTCCTGGGGACCTTGGGTGGGCTTCTTTGTGGGCGGCGTCGGCAACTTGATTGGTGACACCCTCAGTGGAATCGGCTTCTACCCCGTTTGGGATCTGGGCAACGCAGTTGTCGGCGGCCTCGCCGGGCTTGTGCCCTTGGGCAGGAAGGGGCTGGCCGATTTGGGGACCTGGCTGTGCATCTGTGCCCTGATGATTTTGGGCGCCAGCATGCGCAATCTAAACCAGCCGCTCGAATCGAACTTCTTGCCGGCGGGTTGGATACCCAGCGAACATTACCTGTGGCCTATCGGACTCGGCATCGCGTTGACCGCGACTTGGTTTGCAAGCCTGATTAAAGCGCGCGCCCGCACCGATGTCGTTTGGGGTCTGGTTTCTATCGCGGGTGGGATTGGATTCGCGTCACTTTTGGATATGGCCTATTCGGGCCTGTCATTCCAAGCCACCATGATCGGCCAGTTCCTACCGGCTGTGATTGTGAATTCGGTCAACGTTGCCGTTCTGCTTCCGCCCCTGATTCGAGCCTACGAGCGCGCCTTGGAAAGGGCCGGTCGATGAAGTTCAGCGGTTTTCGATATGTGCAGCGCGCCGGCGTTTACGGGCAACTCGACGAGCGCGCGCGCGTGTTGCTGGCGATCGCGGGAATCCTTTCCGTCTTGCTGACTTGGGATGCCTTGTGCTTGAGCATCTCGGCCTCCGCGGCGCTCGGAATCGTATTCGCGTCCAAGGTCAAGTGGCATGAGATCAGGCGTTTTGCCCTTTTCGCCGGCTACGTGATTGCGCTCTTGGTGTTGCTGACATTCATGACGGGCGAGGGCAGCCTCGAGGAGCGCAAATTGCGAGCTGCGGCGCAAGTCTTGCGCATGGGGGCGCTGGTGGGTTTCACCGTCGTGCTGCCGTTCACATTGCATCCCGCGCGCTACGGATTGACCTTTCGCCGTCTGGGTTGCCCCGATCGACTGGCCTTTGCCGTGGAGCTGGCCTTTCGTTTCGTACCCAGTTTCGGACAGCGCTTGGAGCGCACGATTCAAGCGCAGGCCGCGCGCGGAATGGAATTGGCGCCCAGCGGTGTCCATCTTCTGGGGCGCTTGCGGCGCTTGATTCCGGTGCTGATCCCGGTTTTGCTCGACGCCATTGTGGCGGCCGAGGATGTCGCAGATGCGGTTGACATGCGCGGCTTCGGCACAGCCAAGCGAACCTGGACGGGCCCGGGGCGTTGGACCGCCGCCGAGTCGATGGTCCTGTTGGCAGCTGTTTTGCTCATTCTTCAAGCCCTCGCACTCGGTTGAGTGACAGACCGAGAGCTTGACTGAACTGCCATGCCGCCGCGGGCCGCTCGCTCACTAGAATAATCGCCACCGAAACCCCTCCGCGCGACCGGACCCTGCCGCAGCAATGAATCCATTGACCGATAGCTTTCAACCGAACAGAGCACTGCCCACCGACGGCCGGCAGCGCGCGCGTGTGCTTTTTTTGTCTGGGTCCGTATTTGATCGAACTCGCGCCGGGTTTTGCGCGTCCCACAGAATGAGCCACCCATCTGGTATCCAGTTTCAATGGCCGGATTCTCTGGTGAACCATCAGGAGATGGGGGGCACTCCTCGGGAATCGATTGGGGCAATCCCGGTCGATTCTCGACAGGTCAAGCGGAGCCTTCCAGCTTCGGTGACGCGGCGCGGGAGTCTGTTTGGTCGTCCGTTCGGGAGCTGCGGCAAGGCGGCCTCGAGTTCCCCGTTCGTGATGGGCGCCCGCGTGCGCAAGCCGCTCGGTTTTAAGGTCGCAGGAGCGGGATCGTGAGTGGGGCCGTCTCGGGAGCATCGAAGGCGTCACCGGAAGCCGTTCGTGCGAGTGGCCAGCAGATTCTTGCGCGCGGGCTCATGCTCGGCGCCGTGTTGGGACTCGCGCGCCTGGCATTGATTTGGATGCCGGCCTCGAGTGAGGAACTTTGGCCCGTGCGCCTGGCCGACTTGGGCTCTGCGCCGGCCGCGTTGCTGTGCGTGCTTGCAACTTCGATCCTGGGCGCCTATTTGGCTTCCACGCGCTCTCTCGTCGGCTGCCTTTTGACTTTTGTCGCGCTTTGGATCGGGATGAGCGGTTGGCCCGTGATCGAAGTCGAGTTGCGGCCCTTCGAATGGTTGCAGCGCGAACCCATGCACGCCGGCGCGGCCCTCTTGTCCGCCCTTGCAGCAACTTTTTGGCTGGCTCGCGCCCGACAGTCACCGCCCTTGGGGCTAGCGGCATTGGCTCCCGCCATCGTATTGACCGGCGCTTTTTATGCCGCCCTGCAAACGGGCAAGGACCTGCCCAAGCTGCACGGCGAACGCGTGCTCTTCAATTTGATCACCGATGAAGAGGCGCGCACTGTCATCAGTGAGAATCCCGATTTCCCGGTGCGCACGTCAAGCTTTGCCGCGCACACGGTGACCCAATTCGACAGCGGCAATTTGCCCGTTTTGGAGCTGACGCCCCCGGCGCAAGTGCAACTGCGTGTGCCGGCCGGCGGGCCGGGAGCCGTCTTGCGATTCAGCGCCGGGATTGCTGCGGACAGCTACACGAGCGAACAGAAAACGCGCGTCGAATTGGAAGCTACCTTGGATGGCAAACCCATCCTGCAGGCAGGTTTGTCCACATGGAGCAAGACGGCGGCCAAAAAGCGCGTTTGGCACCGCGCTGAAGTCGAAGTGCCGGCCGGCGGCGAACTCGTGCTCAAGTCGAGCTACAACGGGCGCGGGGAGCCTCCGACTGCGGGCTTTGGACTGCTCGAGGTTTCCGTGCCGGTGCGTGGCAACCGAACCCTGGCCACACCGCACGAGCCGAATGTGATCTTGATTCTGATCGACACGTTGCGCGCCGATCGCCTCAGCATTTACGGCAATGAACAGGAATCGAGTCCGGGCATCGACGCACTCGCGCGCAACGGAGTCGTCTTCGACCGGGCCTACTCGTCCGCCTCCTGGACGTGGCCGTCGACCGCGTCCGTTTTGACTTCGCTATTGCCGCCCGAGCACGGAGTGCTGAACAACACAGCTTGCTACCTGTCGGACGCACTCTTGACGGTGCCGGAAGTTTTTCAAGACGCGGGCTTCACCACTGCGGGTTTCGTCTCCAACCCGCTCGTTTCAGCAGACAAGAACTTTGATCAGGGCTTTGAGTTCTTCAAGGGGTACCGCTGGGAACCGGCCGTGCCGGTGTTGGCGGATGCGTCGGAATGGCTCGGTCGAATGGGGCGCTATCGCTTCTTTCTTTACCTGCATCTGGTCGATCCCCACGCGCCCTACGAGCCGGAGCAAGTCGATGTGGAACGCTTTGGCTCGCCCGAGCCCGAAGACTTTTCAGCCGAAGCCCAGAAGCAAATGGTCGATGCCATTCGCTTGGGCGACGAGTACGACCACCAACGGTTAGGTCGCTTTAGCGAGTACCTCTCGAGTCTGTATGACGGTGAGGTTGC
>JAJDES010000281.1 GCA_029259675.1 Planctomycetota bacterium | reverse complement strand
CCATCACCGAGCAACTCAATGGCTTTCTGAGCATTGGCCAGGGCCGCGTCGAAGGAGAACATCATGAACTCCGTGCGGCTGGCACCCAGCCAAGCGCGCGGATCCGTAGCGGCGAGTCGTTTGGCGGCGCTGAAGCTATCGAGAGCATCCTGCAGGTAGCCCTCGGCAAATCCGCCGCCGGTTTCAATGGCGTGCTGAGCAAGCAAAAGGCTGCAATCCCCACGCATGATCAAGGCTTCGGGGCTGCGCGGTCCCACGGAGACTGCGCGGTCCAACCACAGCATGGCGTCCTGGGGATTCGGTGGCGTTACAGCAAGGAATTCTCCGGCTTGCAGCAGGTAGCGATCGAGCAAGATCGCTTCCAGAAGTTCGTGCGCTTGCTCGTATTGCTCAAGTTCAACGGCTTCGATCAGTTGCTCGCGCCGCAGTGGCTCGCTGGGAGCGATTACTTGGCTGTTTTGCTCCACAACAGGTGCCGGTGAGAGATCGCCGCCTGTGCCGGCGCAGGCAAAAAGCAGCAAACCGGGGGGGGCCAAAGTGAGTTGAAGCAAGTTGGAGAGGACCATGTGCTGGGGTGCGCTAGGGCGCTAGCTCAGTCTGTGGATGGGGCGGAGGGAGGGGAGGCCACCTGCAAAACTTGGTCCGTGGGACCTAGTGATGGTGGATCCTGCCGTGATAAGGGCTCGGCGGCAAATAGCGCACGAGGATGGAGTGTGTGCCGTGGCAGTCGGTAGCAGGCTCGTTCTTGTGGGTTTGGAAGCGTCCGGGCCGAAGTGCCTTGCGAGACCTACCGCTTAGCTCCGAGGCGACCCTTTTTGAGAATCCTGCCGGGCGGGCATTCTACAAAGGCTTGGAAAGCCGGGCTGGGCCCGCACAAAGACCAAAGCCGGGCCCATCGAAGGCGATTTTGGCCGGGGATCGATTTTGGGGGCCGGACAGGCCCAATTCCATTTTGCGTTCGGCGCAGTGCAGATTTTCCAGCCCACGGGGCGGCAGCCCGCTCAGCGGAGATTTGGAAGGTGTTACGAGAGTGAATCGGAGTCCTACACACGGGGAAGTAAAGTGGGTCCGTGACGTCGAGGCGCTACCCTTCTGCGCGGCCGGCTCCAACTCCTTCCGGCCCCGTCTGAACATCGGGTCGCCGACCCTTGACCCAGCCCCTCCCGAACTCCTTCTCTCGGCCATGCTCCAACGGTTCCTCCTACCCGTAAAAACCCTGTCCTTGGGGCTTCTGGCCTGGATTGCAGTGCTGACATTCCTACCCCTGGCGAGCTGTGGAAATCCGGGCTGTGTCTTTGCTGCGAGCTGTGAATCTCCCACGGCCACTCAAAACCAAGCGGTGGGTCAGAATCCGGCCACGGCTCCGACCAATGGGCAGCGCATTCTCTCTGCGGCCCCGGCCGTGGAGGCTTCTTTCCCCTCGGGCGCGACGAATCATTCGGGCACGCCGGCTGTGATCGTCTTCACCGAATCCATGTCGGACTCGGTGTTGAACTCCTTTCAAATGGTCCGCACCGATGTGCCCGAAGCCGTGGCGACGAACCAAACTTTGGTCGGCGACGGGCATGTACTCGTGTTGCTGCCCATGGGTGATTTGGTTGCGGGGGCCAGCTACGAAGTGCAGGCCGTTCAAAATCCCTCGGACCTGACAGGGCAGCCCATGGATCTCGTGGATGATTCGGATGACATGGTCACCCCGACTCCGGTCGCGGTGCAGAATTTCGCAATCGCGAACACCGATCCGATCAATCCGTCCGTCGTCACCTTTTACCCCTTGCCGGGTTCGAGCGGCAGCAGCGACATTGCCGAAATCGTGGCGGTGTTTGACACCGAGCTCGCCTTCGAAACGGAGTTTCTGCCACCGCCGGCTTCGACGATTACCGTCGAAGATGCGTGGAATGTGCAAGTGACACCGGTCGGTGGAATGGCGACAACCATTAATGGGCCGGACCCCACGGTCGGCATGTTCACCTTTCTCTTCACCGAGGTCGCCAACCCGCGCTTGTTTACCTGGCGCAATGTGGATGCTGCCGGCGAACCCATCTCCTTGGTCAGTGCGAGTGGGGCGGTCAGCTTGGGATTGGCCGGAGTCAGCGGCCTCGACGGCGGCATCCTTCCGACCACCACGCTCAACTTCACGGTTTCCGATTTGGGGCCACCGGACCCGGTGCTTCTGAGTGAGTCTGCAACGCTCGAGCGGCGAATGGAGATCGGCACCGACAATATTTTGAACAACGAGTTGCAGGTGCAACTCAGTTTGCCCGCCGCCAGCGCGGGAGACGTACTGGGCGTCTATTTGTTTGGAACCGCGCTGCCAACCGAAGGGGACGGCGGCGCGACGGCCGAGCAAATCGCTCTTCCGGCGCGCGAAATTACATTGAGCGGCGCCGGCGCGATCAATCAAGCGAACTTCGGCCTGGCCGATTTGGATCTGAATAGCGGAGCGGATCCTTTTCAGGCCGTTTTCGACGACGGACCGGTGGCCATGGGCTTCTACCTGCGCCGTGGCGACAACGTCGGTTACCTGCGCATTTTGGATGTGGATCTGGAGTCGAGTGGCATTCAGGACCCCTTGCTCGACACGACGGCTCCTCAAGTGCTGGGACTGACAGGACAGTTGGATCCAAGTCTGCCCTTTGCCTCGGATATGAGAGACTTGGTCGTTTCTGGCATTGCCACGGAGCAGCTGTCGGCTGTGAAGGTCAATGCCACGGACGTATTCATGAACGTGCTTACCAATGGTGGCGCCAAACCGGCTGTGGCGGCGAGCAACAGCACTGGTTTCATTGCTGCACCCGTCGCTCTGGGCTATTTGGAACCGGCAACGATTGCTCCTCAAGTGCTTGAAATCACCGCTTTCGACTTAGCGGGCAATGCTTCAACCGTATTCAATTCCTTGTTCGTGCAGCGCGGAGTCGTCGGACTGGAGCCGATAAACTTTTCGGGTAGCGGCGAAATTCAGGTGGAGGTTTTTGACGCTCAAACTCTGCTCCCCGTGCTGGATAGTGACTCCGACCCGGTAGTTGTTTATTCCCACAGCGATGTGGGGGACAACTCCTTTCCCTTGCGCGACCAGATTTCCCTCAGCACGACGATTGGCACAGCGACAGGCATTGGCAGCATCAATCACCATTTGATGGGTGAGGTGGGCATGCTCTTGACCGTGGTGCATCCAGACTACGATGTGTTCACCTTCCACGGGGTCCCGGCGCAATCGATTTCGATTCCGTTGCAGCCAATCCAATCCGCAGCTGACGACTCTATGGTCGCCGGAGATGTGCGACCCGATCAACTGTCGAGCAACACCGTGCAACTCTTTCTCGACGCGCAAACGTTGTGGTTCGGGGATACGCGTCGGGCGGGGTCCAGCGCGGGTGTTGTGCTTTTGTCGCCCGCCGATTGCAGCTTGGTCAACAACCTTTCCGCCTGCGGCTTCGGACCCGAAGTCATTCGCCCCGGCCGACTCGGAGCCTTCAGCGTCCTAGGCGGAGACTTTAGTGCTGCCGCCGGCCTCAACTTGTTTGAGTTGGTTGCACCAGCTTTGCC
>JAJDES010000029.1 GCA_029259675.1 Planctomycetota bacterium | reverse complement strand
AAATCCTTCTTGCGCAGGCTGTTGTAGAAGACCTCCCAATCAATCATGGCACGGCCCCGGACCCATGTTCGGCGCGGCTTGCTGCGGGAAGCGGCCCGATTCGGTGGCTATCGCTGAGGCAAACATGAGCGGGATCGCTTTACTTTACGTCAGCCCCGGGTTGCTCACCATTGGTGGCATCGAGTCCCTCAGCCGCAGCCGGTTCGTCGCTCAAAATGGCCCCCGACGATGCCGTGGGAGCTTCAATTTGAGTGGCGGCGATGCACAGGGCGAAGGGCGGACGCCCGTCCTTCACTTTGCCCACGCTCACATCCACGCGCCGCGGGGGCGGGCAGGGCAGGCCCACTTCGGATTCCTCAAGCTGTCCGTTGTGCTGCACGCCCGAGGCCGAGTGCAAGATCAACCGACGGCCCTCGATCCACAAATCCAGCTCCTCTTCCAAGCGTGGAACGGGGATGTGGCAGCCGCGTTTCCGCCCCAATCGCAACCGCCCCCCCGGACCTCGTCCCAGCAGCACAATCGCAGTGGAATCCCCACAGGTGGCTCCGCGCCCCAGGCGCAAAATGGCCGTCGTACTGCCGGGATCCGGTAACTCGTAGCGAAAGCTCAAGTTGACCGCCAATTCCACCTCCGCGCCATCGGTCAGCGTCACGCCCTCGCTACCGACCGCCAATCCGTCCAAGAGGACCAACTCACCCCCGAGCGGGGTCAGGTGCCAAGCTTCCCCGGTGCGCAAGCCGCTCCTGCGGTCAAGTTTGGCGTGTTGTGCTCCCACGTCGGCCAAGAACGGCAAATCCGCTCGCCGGCCGCGCAAATGGCCGATGACCAATTCGGCCCCGTCCACGGGTTCCGGGCAGACCAGGAATTGCCCGGCCTCGTCCACCGACAATTCGAACCAGTTGCTAGCTATGGATCTATTGGGCATGGCTGCCATGTTGACCTATCCCGATCGGACCGGTTCCGCCAACGCAATGGCGAGTCCCGGGGCAGCGCAATCAAATGGCAAGGCCCCTTGGGATCCGGCACGGGTTGCGCCGGGCTATCCGCCCAATCCCACTCCGCTCTTGGTGGGGATTGGCTGACCCGGCTTGCGGCTCGGTATGAAATTCTGCGCGAGATTCGCTCCGTTGCTCCGAGCGAGCCTGCGCACGGGGACCGCAATGATTGTCGCAAAGCGGGCGGTTTTTGAACCTTGCCCCTAGGACACGCGCACGGCGCCGCGGCCCTCATGCTGCGCGGCTTGGAATGCGTCGCGCGAGCGGCTGAAAAGCTCTTCGCGCCGCGTAACTTCAGGATGCGGGCAGGAGGAGATGCCGACGACAACATTCAGTGGATCCCCCACCAAGTCGCGCAGCCCCATTTCCTCCGCTTGCTCGCCGATGCGGCGCGCCATGATTTCCGCTCCATCCGGGCCGGTGTGCGGCAGCAGGAACAGGAACGAGCTTTCGTCGAATCGTCCTAAGATGTCCGTGTCGCGCGAGAACTGCAAAAAGACACCCGACAGTTTGCGCAACACTTCGTTGTCGGCCTGACCGTCGAAGCCGAGCATCACGCAACTGAGCGGGTAACGAAAACGCACGGCGCGCTTGTACTCTTCGTCCAATTTGAGCGTCAGGTATTCGAAACTAAACAAGCTCGTTTCCGGATCCGTGATGGCGTGAATGAGCGATTGCCCCGATTCGCCCACAAGATCCTTGACCAAGAGTTCGGGCAACACCGGCTCTCGCTTGCCGCGATTGTCGCCCGGCAAAGGTGCCCGCGGCGCAATCACTGCGGTCAAGGCATTGCGACACGTCTTGGTCGTCAACGGTCGAGTCAGCACGCCAGTGGCACCGCAGAACACGGCGATCGGCTCGGCCACTTGGATTTCATTGCCGCCGACCAAGAAGGTCCTGCAGCGGGTCTTGCCAGTCAGACGCCGGCAAGTCTCGTAAATGTTCTCGGAACCGCTGCCGCCCCAACCATCGAGGAAAATAATGTCGCCCGGACCGGTTCCCGCTTGCATCAAGTCGTCGGCATCACTGTGCACCACTACTTCGATATCAGCGATCGGTCCCAACGCGGCGCGAGCCGAATTGAGCAAGGATTCATCCGAGCTGACGAGATGGATTGTGCTGTCCGAATCGGCCATAGCTTGTGGGCTCCATGGAGCCTGATTGTTTCGGGGGCGGACAGGAGTGTCCGCGGCGGGCTGAGCAGCGAGTCCGAAGGGCTCGCTCGTTAACCGGAATCTAGTCCCTAGCATGCCCCGGGACCAGTTCCTAGCCAGCCCTCTTCCCAATCAAGCCCGGATAGGCACGGTCCGAACGCGGGCTTGGCACCCCCGCCGGGCCTTGCGAAACAGCGCGCGATCGAGGCTCCACGCCCGCACAGCGGGGATGATTGGAAAAGGATTCCTACCCAAGCGGTGCCCGCGAGAGCCGGCCCGGGACCTCAACGATTGCTTCCCAGGAAATTCGTCCAAGCGGCATTTCCGCACCCGCGCATGCCCCGGATGTGGACGCAGTCAGCGGCATCGAGACCCGGGAATTGCGATTCGCAAGAAACGCTCAACCGAGCAGCTCTTCAATCCACTCTTCGCGGATGTCGTAGTTGGCGTAGACGCTCTGAACGTCGTCGTTGTCCTCAAGGGCCTCAATCAAGCCCAGCAGTTTCTTGGCATCCTCAATCGATTCCACCGCCACACGGGTCTGCGGCACATACCCGATTTCAGCGGAAATGAAGCTCAAATCGGCTGCTTCCAATGCGCCCTTCACAGCCAGGAAATCGGTCGCGCTGGCCAACACGGTGGCGGCATCCCCGGCCACGTCCACATCTTCCGCCCCCGCTTCCAAGGCGATCTCCATCATCGCATCTTCGTCGCGCTCGCCGCATTCGACTTCGAACACAGAGCGGTGATCAAACATGAAGGAGACCGAGCCAGGAGCACCCATGTTGCCGCCGCGCTTGTCGAAGATGTACTTGATGTCGGGCGCGGTTCGGTTCCGATTGTCGGTCAAGCAAGCGACCATGACGGCGAAGCCACCCGGCGCGTAACCCTCGTACATCAACTCTTCAAAGGCGTCACCGCTCTTGTCACCCGCCGCCGATTTGATCGCGCGCTGGATGTTGTCCTTCGGCATGTTCTCAGCCTTGGCCTTCTCAATCGCATACTTGAGCTTGAGGTTGGCCTCGGGGTCTTCCCCGCCTTGACGCACGGCGGACATGACCGCACGTGCACACTTGCTGAAAACCTTTGCGCGCTTCGCGTCAACCGCGTTCTTGCGACGCGCAATGTTGGCGGAGTGTGAGTGACCTGCCATCGATCCGAATTTGGGCGGCGGAGGAAGCGGCGCCAAGAGCGGGCCGCACTGGCTCACTGGCGCTTGGAAAAAAGAGTTGCGAGAGGAGTCTACCTGGAGTCACCGGATTCGCCGCGATGGCTTGGGGCCCAAAGCGTCGATTTAAGCTGCGGCAGCAAGGATTCGGGGATAGGCCCCCATGCAACCGTGCGCTTTGCGGCCCAGGGCGACCCGGCTCCGGAACGGGGCTTGAATGCAATCGTGCGTTGGGCCCGCAGAGCAAAAAAAAGCAGGGCAAGCCCCTTGTGGACCAACCCTGCTGATTGCAATCGACTGCCGAGCCAAGGCGCAAACGCGCGCTCCGCGGGGCTGTGATTCGACTGTGATTTAGCGTTTCGAGAACTGGAATCCGCGACGCGCACCGCGACGTCCCGGCTTCTTGCGTTCCTTCATGCGGCTGTCGCGGGTCAAGAGGCCGGCTTCGCGCAGGGGCTCGAAAACCGCCGGGTTTTGGGTTTTGAGAGCGCGTGCAAGACCGAGCATCACAGCACCGGACTGTCCGCTGCGACCGCCGCCGCCCACGTTGCAGAACACATCGTAGGTGGTTTCGCTCTCGGCCGAGATCAAAGGCGCCTTGGCGCGCGCGCGGTCTTCAATGCAGGGGAAGAAGTCTTCCATCACCTTGCCATTGACGAGGAATGCACCGGTTCCCGGCTTAATGCGCACGCGGGCAACGGAGCTCTTGCGGCGGCCGAGGCCCCAGGTGTACGGGTTGTTGACGGTCATGAGATGGTGGATTCAACCACGGTGGGCGTTTGGGCCTGATGACGATGATTGGCGTCTGCGTAGACCTTCAAGTGCCGCAGCATCTGATGCCCGAGACGATTCTTGGGCAGCATGCGCCTGACGGCCAGGGTCACGATGTCGAGCGGGCGCTTGTCTCGAACTTTTTCGAGCGACAACACGCTGCGTCCACCGGGGTATCCGCTGTAGGTCTGATATTCCTTTTGCTGGTTCTTATCCCCCGTCACGACTGCGCGCGCGGCGTTGATCACGACAACGTGCGTGTTGCCATGCTCGCTGGGAGTGTAAGTCGGTCGATCCTTACCGATCAATCGCGTGGCGATTTCGGCGGCCATACGACCCAGGACGTGCTCCGATGCGTCGTAAATGAACCAACGCTCTTCGGTTTCTGAGGCTTTGACGTGGGACGTGCGCATGACCTTTGCGATCGACGAACTTGCTAGGGCGCGACCTTGGGGCCGGCCACCATTGGGGATCCGCTCACGAGCGGGCGCGCCGAAAGCACCCCGCCCGACACCAATTCCCAGGGGAAAAACCCGAGGGTTGCGGTGCGGCGAAAGCGGACTCCGGCGCGACAAGAGGGCGAAAAACTTATCGGGATGGGCGCTTTGCATCAACGTCTTTCCCGGGTCTTTCGTTCCAAAGCCGCTTTGGAGGGCTTTTTGGACAAAGCGAAAGGTGCCGGAGCTGTGGGTCGCACGGCCCTTTCTCCGGCTCTTTCCTCGGCCCCGGTCCCGGGCTGGCCAGGGGTCCATCCCACCTAAAGGGCTAATCGATTGGGCTACTCGAAGCCCGTCAGGCGCAGCCACATGCTTCCGCCGGCGGGCGCAGCGCGGCCCAAGGCGGGCTCCGCTCGGCCCAAGGCGGGCTCTGCTCGGCCCAAGGCGGGCTCTGCTCGGCCCAGGAGGATCCCTCGCCCCATGGGCAGACCGCTGACGAGCC
>JAJDES010000280.1 GCA_029259675.1 Planctomycetota bacterium | reverse complement strand
GGAAGGACATTTGGCTAAATGAATCCTTTGCCGAGTACGCCGCGTGGATGTGGGTACGCGACCACCATGGCGAGGAAGCTTTCGAACGCCACCTCAAGCGCGCATACATCTTCTGCGCCAGAGAAGGAACCGATCCCGTTGAGGATCCCGGGCGCCTGGGATTGTTTGGAATTGAAGTTTACATGCGCGGCCCCTTGGCTCTGCACGTCTTGAGGCTGCACGTGGGCGACGAAGTGTTTTTGCGCATTCTCAACGGCTGGCTTGAACGCTTCCGCAACAGCTCCGCCTCCACCGCAGACTTCATCGAATTGGCCGAGGAAATCAGCAATGAGTCCCTCGCAGGCTGGCGCAAGGCTTGGTTGCAGGACCGGATGCTCCAGGCCATTCCCGAGTTGGGCCTCGAACCCCGGGTCGAAAAAACGGACGGCGAGTAGTCGCGGGCGCGCCCGTGGCCGAAGCTTGCTTGGGCGGAGAACGCTGTAACGTTCTCCGCCGGGCCCCAAATCAATAACCAGGTGCCGAGCCGGGAATGGGATCGAGCCGGAAGGCTTCCTGCAATGCCGTGCCGTTGATGTCGAGCAAGCTCGAATGAACGGCATCGCCGCTGATCTGCCCTGCGTCGTTGATGCTGCCACCGCGGAACGCATTGCGGATAACCCAACCACTATTGTTCGGGATGCGCGTGTCGAGAATCGTCCACGGCCCGCCGGGACTCCGAATGACCCCGCGCCGATCGAGCTCCGGCACAAAGGTGAGCGCGGCAGTTCCGACGACATGACCGAGGTTGTTGATGTCCGTTGGCTCAACCCCCGCCAAGGGGAAGTCTTCATCCCCGGACGGAATCAGCGGCAAGTCGTTGAAGCCTGCGCTCAGGCCGTAGTTCGCCTCCGGTAGCCAAATCCACGGTTGGCTGGGGATTCCATAATGAGAGCGCACTCCGACCACCTCCCCGAGATCGTTAATGGCCCGCGCCGAAGCCCCAAAGCCGGCTTCAATCGGTGGAGTGATCTGATGCATGCCCTTGGGTAGACCATAGGCCGGCTTGGGAAGCCAAATAAAGGCTGCGGGCCAGCCGTTGTCGGTGTTTGAGCTGCCGACGATCTCGCCTCTCTCATTGATGTCGTAGGCATTCCCCCAGCCGAGCCCCAGAGCGTCCAAGCTACCCAGATCGGTGGCTTTCCACTCTCCCGCTTCCAGGCGCCATCGCAGCGGACGCAGTTGCGTCGGCGCAGAGCCGACACCGACAAATTCGCGAGCTTCGTTGCTGGCCCACAATTCGCCGTATTCCCCGCCGGGAAAATTCGGCAGGAGGTTCAATCCAAGCAGCAGCCCCTGCGCCGGCTCCGCGCGCGGCGAGAAAACCATCGGCTGCTTGTTTCCATCCGATGCCCATCCGACGACCAAACCGTCGTTCGCAACATCATAGGCCCGCGATTGGCAAAAGATGGAAGCGCAATCCTCCACTCCGCCCAAACTGAAGAGGCCGCGGCCGAAACTCCAAGCAAAACCGCGATCGGCAAAGGCTTCTGCCGGGATACCGATTCCGGTGCTGGGACTGCCGGTGTATTGCGACGCGCCGACCACTAAGCCCGATTCGCTAAGTCCCAGTCCGGCCGAAGTGCGGCCGTTGATACTACCCACACGACGCAAGCGGTACTCGGGCAGTAACTGGGCACTAGGCCCCGGATCCAGGGGCAGTTGAGCTTGAAGGGAAGCGCTCATTGCAAACAGCAAGAGACCTTGCAGGAAATGACGTTTCATGATTTGTCGTACATATTCGAGAAATTGGACGGATAAGCCTCCATTCAATCGCAATCCCGAGCGCATGCTGGTAAGAGTCGGATTCGAGACGCGTACTCAATCCATCGCCGATGAACACAGGAACGCACGCGCGACTACATGTTCGATACACGGTGTGCTTTGTGTGCGCGATCGATCACTTCTGCTTCCAAGACAAGCCTTGAGCCATGGCTCGTCAGTCAACAGCAAGGCCCTTTCGCCCTGCATCAATGCGCGCGCGACAACATCGAGTTCGGTGACACACGCGCGAGTGCTACATCGGCAAACACGGTGAGAGGTTGCCTGAACGACGAAGGATGTTCGCGCATCCTGAACGGCTGACTGCGGCGCTTCCGCTGCGGCTCAAGCTTCACCGCCCGCTACACGGAACTGCCCGAAGGGATCGCCGCAAAGTCACTCGCACAGCGGCGCAAAAACTGGCCGCACGGCCGGATGCCCAGGGCCGTTTTGAATCTGGTTTGGATTCGCGGCCCGGCACGAACGCAGAGGAACCGAGGCATTCCCCCGGGGCGCGGGCTGCGCAGGATGCACGTGGATTCCATCGACCGCGTTTGCATCGCGCTGCTACACAACTTGGTCGCGGTCGCAGCCTATTTTGAACTCAACTGCGGCGGGACCGGAATAAAGCGGCCCGTCTCGCTGCGACCGATGCGGTCCTCTCGGTTAGGCTGCGCGCGTCATGACAACCCATCCCGCTCAATCGGCAGCTTCCCCGTTGGGTCGCCTGCTCGCCTACTCGCGCTCTCACCGGCCGCGCATTCTTGCCGCCTCACTCTGTTCCATCTTCAACAAGATCTTCGACCTAGCGCCGCCCTTATTAATCGGCGCCGCCGTCGATGTCGTCGTTGAGCGCGAAAATTCCTTCGTGGCCGGATTGGGCTTTCCGGACCCTACCGATCAGTTGTGGCTCCTGGGTTGGTTGACCTTGGCGATTTGGGGCTTGGAGTCCGTCTTCCAATACGCCTTCTCCGTCCTGTGGCGCAACTTGGCCCAAACGCTCGAACACGAACTGCGCCTGGACGCTTACTCCCACGTTCAAGGGCTTGAACTGAGCTGGTTTGAGGAACGCCAAAGCGGTGGGCTCTTGGCCATTCTCAATGACGACATCAATCAACTCGAACGCTTCTTGGACGAGGGCGCCAACGAATTGTTGCAGGTGCTCACGACGGCCATCGTCATCTCCGGGCTTTTCTTCTACATGGCGCCCAACGTGGCCTGGATGGCCATGGGCCCGATCCCTCTAATCCTGTGGGGCTCCTTCTACTTTCAAAAGCGACTGGCGCCGCGCTACACGGATGTGCGCGAACGAGTCGGTTTGTTGAGCGAGGGGCTCGCCGGCAATCTCGGTGGCATTGCAACCATCAAGAGCTTTACGGCGGAGGCTCACGAGGTGCAGCGCGTCGGCCAAGTCAGTCGCGAGTACCGCGAAAGCAATCGGCGCGCGATTCGACTTTCGGCCGCCTTCGTGCCCCTGATTCGCATGGTGATCGTGATGGGCTTCCTGGCCACCCTCGTCTACGGCGGCATTTTGGCCCTGGGCGACGGCTCCGGCAACGCGCCGCTTTCCGCGGGTGTGTATTCCGTCTTGGTCTTTTTGACCCAGCGCCTGTTGTGGCCCATGACGCGTTTGGGCAACACCTTCGACTTGTACCAGCGCGCCATGGCTTCGACCACTAGGGTACTCGACTTGATCGACACGCCGGCCAAAATCGTAGATGGCGAACGCCACTTGGATCCGGCCAAAGTGCGCGGCGAAGTGAGCTTCGATTCCGTCAACTTCGCCTATAGCGAGGGCACTCCTACCCTCGTGAACTTGAGCTTGCACGCGCCCGCGGGCGAAACGACGGCCATTGTCGGCCCCACCGGCTCGGGCAAAAGCACCCTGTTGAAACTGCTCTTGCGTTTTTACGATCCCAATTCGGGTCAAGTGAAGCTCGACGGAATCAGCGTCGACGAGCTCAAACTGAATGAGCTGCGCCAATGCATCGGCTTCGTCAGCCAAGACGTTTTCCTCTTCCACGGCAGCGTGCGCGATAACATCGCCTACGGCAGTTTCGGAGCGAGCTTCGAAGAAGTGCAAGCCGCCGCATGCACGGCGGAAGCCGACGCCTTCGTTAATGAATTGCCGCAGGGCTACGACACCATTGTGGGCGAGCGCGGCCAACTCCTTTCGGGTGGCCAACGCCAGCGCCTCTCCCTGGCTCGGGCGATCCTGAAGGATCCGCCGATCCTCGTTTTGGACGAGGCCACATCGGCCGTGGACAACGAAACCGAAGCGGCGATCCAACGCTCCCTGGCCCTGGTCTCCAAGAACCGCACGACACTGATCGTCGCCCATCGCCTTTCTACGGTGCGCCACGCCCATCGCATCCACGTTTTGGATCGCGGCCAATTGGTCGAGAGCGGGCGCCACGACCAATTGGTTGAAGCGGACGGAATTTACGCCGGCCTGTGGCGCGTCCAAACCGGAAGCGCGCTCATGCACAGCGGCGCCTAGCTCTCGCGCGCCATCGCCGCCGGCCCTACCCACGGCGGTGCAGCTCCGCTAGCCTCTTTCACGACCCCATTGCGGCTCCCAAGGGGGAGCTGCGCAACTCCAGCGGCATTGGCCCAAAAACATGGCTTCCACTTCCACCGGCGCAGTCGTTTCCGCTCTCATCGGCAACTCCGTTGTGGCCCTACTCAAGTTCGGCGCCTTCTTCGCAACCGGTTCGGGCGCCATGCTGTCGGAAGCCTTCCACACCCTGGCCGATGTCTTCAATCAGGCGCTGCTCTACTTGGGCATTCGCCGCAGCGAGCGACCCGCCGACGCCATGTTCGCCTACGGCTATGGCGGCGAGCGCTACTTCTTTGCCCTCCTGTCGGCGGTCGGCATTTTCCTTTTGGGTTGCGGGGTCACCCTTTACCACGGCATCCACAGCCTGCTGCATCCGCCCGAATTGCAGCACAGCGTCTGGGTTTTTGTGGTGCTCGCCATTTCCTTTGCCATAGACGCTTGGGTCTTTCGCCAAGCCCTGATCGCCGTGCGCGAACAAATGGGTGAGCGCGACGTGAAGAGCTTCCTCAAGTCGATCACCGACCCCACCGCCCTGGCTGTCTTGCTCGAAGACTTTGCCGCTTGCATCGGCGTTTTGATTGCCTTGGTTGCGATCGGGCTCTCGCAATGGACCGGCGACCCCATGTGGGATTCCATCGGATCGATTTTGATCGCCGGCATGATGGGCTTGATCGCCGTTTGGCTCGGCTATCAAAATCGTGTGCTCGTGCTCGGACGTCGCATCCCGGCGGAAGTGCGCAATTCGGCAGTGCAATTCTTGATGGAGCAGGGCTCGGTCAAAAAAGTGAGCGCTGTCCAAAGCCGCGTCATCGGTTCCGGCAACTTCAAGCTCAAAGCCGAGGTCGATTTCGACGGCGAAGTCCTCGGCCAAGACCTGGGTGCCTGGGTGCTTGAAAGGGCGCCCGGCTTGAAGGAACGCGCGGATTGCGACGCCTTCGCGTCCGAATTCGGCGAACGCATGATGGTGCTGCTCGCCATGGAGGTGAATCGGTTGGAGGCGGAACTCCGCAAGCGACACCCCGAATTGAAGCACCTCGACCTCGAAGCCGACTAGACCCAAACCAATAGGCCCAGACTAGTAGACCCCAACTAGCCGGGCACTGCCCTCTCGCGCAGCCGAAGATTCAGAGCCCTGCGGGCCCTATTGCCAAGCACGCCTCGAAAGTCGGTTTTCTAAAACTCTCCGTTGGAGAGGCTGATACTGCCCCACAGCGGCCTTCCGCCCTCAATCGATCCAGGTCCGCCCACAAGCGCTCCAAGTAGCGGAGGATTGGAAGTCGAACCGAAGTTGCCGTTGGCGGATGTGGCGGAGATGCGTGCCCAGCCGCTTTCCAAGTCGTTGATCCCGTCGCAGTTGATATCCACCTCGCCGGGATCGTTGGGCGTGTTGTTGCTTAAGTACGTTTGACTGAAAACGCCGCTCAAGCTGCTGAGAGGTTCGGAGAACCAACAGCGGAAGCTGAATTGCGTGGAGAGCGGAAATTCGTTGTCGTTAAAGACGGAAAAGTGCACGGAAACGACAGCGGACTGATCGCCTGAAAAGTTGATCAAGGTCAAGCGCGGATCGCCCACGCCGAGAAAGGCATCCAACTGCAAGTCGTCGGGCAACTGCTCGTATTCGATGCCGTCAAAGTCCAGGCGCCCGTCCATGTCCACTTCGGTCGGGCTGCCCTGGTCGGCGATGGCGCGCAAGGGAATCGGCGTGAGCGAATAGAAGCCTCCACTGCCGAAGTTGATGACCAACTGCGAGCCCACCAAGTGATTGTGCGACCAGGAAACGCCGGTGCTGGGGTCCTTGGCCGAAACCACCAAGTAGCCGCGCGCTTCGTTTTGTCCCACATGGCAAGCGGTGAGCACGGTAACGGTATCGGCCGGCGTCAAATGCTCACTGCGATAGAGTTCGCCGCATTCGGGCTTCAAGGGGCCTTCGGCCGTGGGCTCCGCCAGCACGTAGCGAAAGAGCGCCCGCGTCCCGCCGCCACCGAATGAATTGGTGTTGCTGTTGGTGACGCTGATGGCGGTGAAGGCCGTCGTCGATGAATGATGGACGGGAAACACCAGCACGCTGGCCGGCCTGGGGGTTTCCGCGCTCAGGGGCAGGGCCAGACCAAGGGCCCAAGCAAGGGACAAGGATCGGAAGTTCACGCTTGGCTCTCTCTGGGATTTGCCGGTGAGCAAAAGCCCATATCCATGGAATTGGGGAGGAATCCTCGCTCGCCGCCGCGGGCGAGCGTTCGAGGCGAAGGAGGGAGCCGTCGCAGCTCCCTGCACTCAATTCTAATTCCTAACCGGCGGCTTGGCAGCACTCAGCCGCAAGAGTCAGATTGAGATTCAATTCAAAGCCCCAGGGGAGCCGTAATCGCGCGCACCTGCTCGATCAATTCGGCGCCCGTACTGCGCGCGGATCCGAGCAAATACTGCTTCGCCGTCGCTGCGGGCGCCCCCCCGGGCTGAGGACCCGAGTCCCCCCCGGGCCGGATCTCCAAGAAAAGCGTCGGGAAACCGCGCGCTCCGATTTCGGCCATGCGCTCGCGATGGGTGCGGTGCAGGGCGCGCAGGTTGGCCCCGTTCAATTCCCCCGCCAGACGCTCGCGCTCCAGGCCCAACTCGGTACCGATTTGCAGCAGCACCTCGAGCTGAGATGGATCGCGGGCATCGCGATAGTAGGCGCGCTGGATAGCCCCATAGGCTCGCTCGGCGCCCCCTCTCGATTCGAGTTCAGCCGCAAGCATCAAGCGACAGGCGGGCCAAGTGGAACGACGGGGTTCGGCACGCTCCCAGTAATCCCAATTGAAAGCGGCGCCGGTCACCTCTTCGACTCGCTTCCAGTTTTTCGCGATCATGGCGCGCATTTCGGCTGCCATGGGTTGCTCGTTGTCCGGGGCCAAACCGCCCAGCACAAATTCCAGTGGGAGCGGACAACTTTCGCGCAACTGTGTCAGCGCGCGCTCAAAGCCCCAACACCACGAGCACATGGGGTCGGCCACGTATACGTACTTGGCCCGAAGAGGTGTGTTTGGCGAGGCCGGCACTCAATCACTCTCCGCTGCACCGACATTCGGCTCGGAATCCTCACCCAAGTAGCCAAGCCGCTCCAAACCCTCTCTTTCTTCGTCACTGAGCCGGCTCGGATCGACGACGTAGTCGCCGCGCCGACTTTCGAGGATGGAGGAAAGTTCCATCGCAACGGGATGATCCGCGCTGTAGAGATTGTTGCGTTCGGCCGGATCCGCATCCAAGTCGTACAGCCGGTGCTCGCCGTGGCTGGGCAAATAAATGAGCTTCCAGGAATCGCGAGTGAGGCTGTACATCTCCTGCTCACGCCCAAGGAAGTCGCCGTCGGCGTGATGCACTTCGGCGTAGACCTCGCGAGCGTTGCTGTTGGATGCCGCCGAATCTGCTCCCATGAGCGCCAAGAGGCTCGTTCCGTCGATGTTCTCCGGCGCGGGCGCATTGAAGAGTTCCAAAAGAGTCGGCACCAAGTCCACCAGGCGCACGCGCTCCAAAACTCGACCGCGTGGAACGCCGGGACCGCTCAAGATCAGCGGCACGCGCAACTGCTCGCCCCACAACCAGCCATGGGTCCAGGCATCGTGGTCGCCTAGACCTTCGCCGTGATCGGCAACGATCGCCACCAGGGTATCTTCGCGCATACCGAGACGGTCGAGACGCTCTAAAATGCGCGCCAGTTGCGCATCCATGAAGGCCACTTCGGCCGCGTAGAGTTCGATCTTTTGGGCGTCGCTTGCGCCGCGCAAAACACAGGGGGTTTCGGTATCGGGCGGCAACTTGAAATCGACGCGTGACTTCAAAAACTCGCGCGGCGGTGCCAGCGTCAGATCGTGGCAATCGAACAGGTGCACCATCGCAAAGAAAGATTGATCCACTTGGGTGTCGAGCCATTCCAAGGCCGCATCCACGGTTTGTTCGCCGCGCCTTTGGAACGCATTGCCGCAACCCGCCACAAGATCCGGACGGCGCTCGTCGTAACGCTCGAAGCCGCGGTTCAGCCCGTACTTCTTGCCCATTGGAACCGCGCTTACAAAGGCTCCGGTTGCCAGACCGCGCTGCGAGAGGTGATCGGCGAGGGTCACCGCGCTTGCGTCCAAGACGTCTTCACTGATTGCGAAGAGGGAGCGCACACCCGTTTTGTAGGGCCACAAACCGGTCAAGAACGAGCTCGCGGAAACGGGCGTGAGCGAAGATTGCGAGTAGGCCGCTTCGAAGAGGCTGCCCGACTCGGCCAGTGAATCGCTGGCCGGCGTGTCCGCCGCTTGGTTTCCGTAGCATCCCAAGTAATCCGCTCGCGTCGTATCAAAAACGAACAGCAGCAGATTCTTTGGTCGAGCGGAGTCCTCCGCGCCCGAATGGCAAGCCGACAAGCCACAGAGCGCGAAACTCATCACAATCGGGGCCAAGCGGACTCGCCGGGGCCGCGCAATCCTAGGGGACGCACTCATTGGGGCTCGCTGGGAACGGGTCTGCATGGATCGGCGCTCGCGCACTCAGGCGGCCTACGATAGCAGAGCCGGGATGTTGATTTCGGCCCCAGGATTGCGTCCCTGCGACAAGCGGCAATTGCAGCCGGGCCCCCCGCCGGGCAGCATGGGCACCAGGGCGACGCACGCTCGAGGCCTGCGACCTGATATCGACGCAACTCCACTCCCCACCATGCCCGGCGCCATCAACCCGTGACTGACAAAGAGTCGTCCACTCCGCGCGAGCCGGATGCTTGCGGGCCGGCGAGCGCCGGCACAGGCTCCCACGCCGAGCCGCCGGCCCCGATCGGCATCGAAGCCGCGCCTTCGGGACGCGAAGCTTCGGAAGCTTCCCCTGCAATCGAACGAACGCGGGAAGCGGCGGAAAACACCAGTGCAATCCGTTCCCCCTGGTGGAGCCTGCCCGTGCTGGCACTGGTCGCGGCGGTCTTTTTTTACTCCGTGCGTCCGAGCGAGCGCGATCAACAATTTGAAATCGATGAAGCCGAGTGGCTCACGATCTCCATTCAAAGTTGGCAACAGCTGACCGGGGACACATCTCCCCTGGCCGGCTTGCCGGCGGAAAAGTTGCCGCTACCGGAAAACGCCAACCTTTGGAAGCTGGGCATCCACCAATCCACGTTCGGCTTCATGAATCCCATGTTGCCGAAGTACCTCTTCGGAGCCCTGGCCAAGGCCGGCGGCCACGAACAATACTCGGCCCTCGTCTATCCGCGCTTCGGGTCCGAACGGCCCATTGGGAAAGAGCGCGCCAAGCAAATGGTCGTGCCTCCGCGCCGCGGCGCGCGAATGCTCGTGCTCGGCCTTTGGTCGCTTACCGCTGCACTCTTAGCCTTTTGCTTGCGGCCCGTAGCGGGTTGGCCCGGAGCCCTGGCGGGATTGGCTTTGTTTTGCGCCTCGCCCAATGTTCAAGACGCGGCCACGCGCGTGCGCACGGATGTGTTCCCGCTTTGCTTCGGACTGCTGGCCCTATGTTTAGCCCAGCGCAAAAGTCAGCACATTGCCCAGGGCCGGCTTTGGAGTGCCCTCGGCCTGGGCCTTTGCGCGGGCCTGGCGGTCGGCTCCAAACTCAACGGCGCCTTGGTCGCCTTTTGCGTCGGCGCCTACGCACTGTTGACTTGGCTGCGCGTCCCCGGCAACGCGCGCACGCCCTTCGCGCGCGGCCCCCTGCGCACCTGGCTCCTGGCGGGTGGACTTTGCTGCGCGCTGTTCATGCTGTTCAGTCCGCATCTGTGGCCTGCGCCGATGGAGGGACTGCGCGATTTGAGTGAGAGTTGGGAAGGCGACATCGAACACCAAAAGGATCGCTACGGCGAGCGCCTGGGTCGCGCCGACGACTTGGCCGGTCACCTCAGGCTCGGCTTGATCGGCGCCCTGGGCGAAGACGAACCCCTGCGCGCGCTCACCGGAGCACCGCTCGGAGCGGGCGCCATGCTGATCGGAATAGGCGCGTTGTTGCTGGCGTTGACGGGCCGCATACAAACCCCTTCGCGCACGGCCTTAACCTTGCTGCTGGCGTACTTGCTCATCATGGCCGTTGGCACGACCCTTTGGTTGCCCTTCGGAAGACGCAGTTTCTTCCTGCCCTACGGCCTTTTGGCGGCCATGCTCGAAGGCGCAGCATTCGGACTCGCCTGGCGCTTCGCCCAACAACGACTGCAGCGTTCAAGAAAACTCACCGCCCAATAGCCCGCAGGAAATCAGGCCGTATGCCCAGCTTTGCAACCCACCTCGAGTCCGCTATCGACGGCAGTCGGCACCCCATCGACCGGCCCCAAACCACCCACGAAGGTCGGCCCTTTTGGGTGCGCTACGACTTGGATGCGGTTGCGCGCCATTTGGACCGGGATGAACTGGCACATCGCCGCGGAGGCTTTTGGCGCTTCCGCGAATTGCTGCCGGTGGAGCGCGCGGAAAATCGACTGAGCCTCGGCGAGCGCACAACAGCGCTCATTCCCTGCAAGCGCTTGGGAGACGAACTCGGCTTGCGGCAACTTTTCATCAAGGATGAATCTTGCTTGCCAACCGGCTCGTTTAAGGCGCGTGGATTGTGCTTGGCCGTCAGTCGCGCGCTCGAACTGGGATTGAAGCGCTTGGCCATCCCCACAGCCGGCAATGCGGGCGGCGCCATGGCCGCCTACGCCGCCCGCGCGGGACTGGAAGCCTACGTGTTCATGCCCGCCGACACGCCGCTTGTGAATCGTGCAGAAGCCAACTTGTTCGGAGCCAAGGTCACCCTCGTGGACGGTTTGATCACCGATTGCGGCGCCATGGTCGCTGCGGGTACAGAGCCCATGGGCTGGTTCGATTGTTCGACGCTCAAGGAGCCCTATCGCCTCGAGGGCAAGAAAACCATGGGGCTCGAGTTGGCCGAGCAACTGGAATGGACTTTACCCGATTGGATTTTCTACCCGACCGGCGGCGGTACCGGCTTGATCGGCATGTGGAAAGCCTTCGCTGAATTGGAAACTTTGGGCTGGCTCGAGAACAACTCCAAGCCGCGCATGGTTGCTTGCCAAGCCGACGGCTGCGCTCCGATCGTGCGCGCCTTCGAAGCGGGCGAACGCTTTGCCGATCCGATCGAAGCTGCCACGACCCAAGCCAGCGGACTGCGCGTCCCCAAGGCCGTCGGCGACTTCATGATCTTGGATGCCGTGCGCGCCTCCAACGGCTCGGCCGAATCCGCTCCGGAAGCGGAACTCATCCCCCTGATGAAGAGAGCTTCGGCTCTGGAGGGCATTTCCCTTTGCCCCGAAAGCGCCGCCTGCCTATCCGCATTGAAGCGCATGGTGCGCGACGGTCGCGTGCAACCGGACGAGCGCATCGTAGTCTTCAACACCGGCGCCGCCCAAAAATACCCCGACCTCTTCGACCCCGACTTGCGGTGCCTTGCCCCGAGCCAACTCCCCGACTGGAGCCAATTGGCGTCCAATCCCTAGCGCGAGTTCAAGTGCGCAAGCCCCATGGTCGCAGGCGTGCGCCGCAAATGAACTGCCGCCTGTTTGCGCCAAGCACGCTGCGCGCGAATGGATTCAAGCCGGCGCGGCAATCGGCTCTCCCCAAAAAACAAGCTCAGCCATTGGCTGAGCTTAATTGAATGGGAAGCCTCGGGAACGGATTCACCGCTCCTCAGCAATCTCGTTGGCGTTACTTCACGCCAACAATATAGGCGATCCAGGAGAGGCAGTTTTCGCCGCGCCTCTTCTTGCGGAAGTTGCCGTCGCCGCTTTCGCCGTCCTCGTCCGTGCCCTCCCAGTAGGTGTGCACATCGGCAAAGCCGACTTCCTTCAGGATGTCGATGATCTCCGGCATGGTCCAAAGTCGCCAGTCGTAACTAAAGGCGCGCTTCATCTCGGTTCCGTCCTCGAAGCGGAAGTGGATGTAGCACTTGTACTCACCGGTCGCCGGCCAAAAGACATCCTGGTCCCAAACGTAGGTGAAGCCCTCGTCTAGCTCGCGCTCCTCTTCCATTTCTTCCATGGACTCGGGACCGCCGTGCATGTCCATTACGAAGATGCCGTCCTCGGCCAAGTCCTTCAGCACGCCGCTGAAGTAGTCGAGCATTTCGGCCCGCGTCTTCAGCAAGCTATAGGAGAAGTTTTGCGCACAGCGAATGTCGGGCTTCTTGTGGCTGGGCTCGCGAACGTCGCGCAGGTGCAGGGTGCAACGTTGCGCATCATCACCCAGGGGCTCGTAGTTGTGCTCCATGCCCCAGGAGATGACTTCTTCATCAATGTCAAAGCCTTCGGCGGTCATGTCCTTGCTGCGCGAAATCCATTCGGCGGCCAAGAGTGCCGTTCCGCAAAAGTCTTCGCGCATGTGCACCGCTTTTTTGCCGCGCAGACCGCGGTAGCACTTGACCAGGAAGTCCACGTCGGCCTCCGGTGACTGCACGGAGATTTGATAGAGCTCGTGCTTATCAGCCGTCTTCGCCGTGTAGGTCGGCTTCTTGGGAGCCTTTTTCTTCTTCTTGGCCTTCT
>JAJDES010000279.1 GCA_029259675.1 Planctomycetota bacterium | reverse complement strand
ATTGAATTAATGGAATTACCTTACCTTGCGGGTTATTCGCATGAATTGCGGGAGCAAGCTGTGCAGCTCATAAGCTCAGGGCGGCTGGCGTCTTTATTGGCCAAACGCTATCCGGAGCGACATCAAGTGCATTCAAGCCGGGAGCTGACTGTTTATGTTCAAGACCTGAAAAGCAGGCATATGCGTACGGCGCCACCCTTGGGTCGGGTTTTTTATGATCCCAAATTGCACGCCGTGCACAACGCACTGGGTTTGCACACAACCACTACGCGCTCCCACGGGACCAAGATTCAAAAACGAAGAGAAGTGCGCATCTCTGCGTTGTTCAAGGATTGCGCGCCGGATTTCCTAAGAATGATTGTTGTGCATGAGTTGGCCCACATGAAATATTCAGCACACGATCGGGACTTCTACCGCATGTGCCTCCACATGGAGCCGGACTATCACCAGCTTGAGCTGGATTTGCGTCTGTTCCTTACGCTTCAGGAATCGGAGCAGCAGAGATGAGGGGGCGACACCAGTCGGGCTTGGGCTCGCAATTATTCTTCTGGCGGAGATATTTCCGTTCGCGCGCAGGGCGCTGTCAGTCTATCTCCTGCGATTCGGCTTTGAAGCCGAAGGCGGTGAGCCTGTACGCTGGGAATGGGTCCATAGGGAGTCTTGGAGATCCATTGGCTGCGCCTCTTCAAGTTCTTGCTATGGCTGGGCTGTCGGCCGAAGGGATCTGCTAGGTGGCTACTGAATCGAATGGAATTGGAGAGGGGCAATGGAACCCGTTGGAGCCCTTCGCACCTTACGCAGATCGGAACAAGGACGAGATCCTTGCCGTGCTGAAAGATGTTGTGCCGGATGCCGGCACCGTTTTGGAAATCGGGTGTGGCAAGGGCCTGCACTCCGCTTATTTCGCGCGAGCCTTCCCCGCGCTGCATTGGTTGCCCACGGATGGGGATGACCAGGTGTTGCAAAGTGCGCGGGCATGGGGCGCCTTTGCCAAGCTCCCAAATTTGGGTGAGCCGCTTGTCCTGGATGTGCAGTCCTCGCAATGGCCCGTGGCCCGCGCCGACTTCATTGTGGCCGTCAATGTCATCCACATTTCTGCTTGGCGGACCTGTGAGCGACTGTTCACCGGCGCGGCGCAAATTCTCTCCAGCGGGCAACAGGTTTTTATCTACGGCCCCTTTCTGGAGCGCAATGGGAGGACTGCCGCCAGCAATTTTGCCTTCGATCGTAAATTGAAAGCTCGCAATCCCGAGTGGGGCGTGCGTGAAATGGGGGCGGTCGTGGGCGCGGCAGGAGCTGCTAAATTTGAATTGAGCCGTGCGATGGACATGCCCAACAACAACAAGGCCCTGGTGTTCAAATTAACTAGATCCGCAGACGCCTAGGCGTCTTCCCAAGGAGTGGTGCCCAGGTTCCGGCCCACTTCCATTTCACAGTTATGGACGGCGCTCATCCCTATTGATTCTGTTTTCGCCGTCAAAGGGAAGAGGGCGGAAGCGAAGGGGCCTATTTCAGGGCGAACTTTTCGTAGTAGTCGAAATTCACAATGAAGCGCGTGTTCGACCATTCTGCTTCCAGGCCCTTGGTCATTTCCCTGCGCATCCAGCGCGCCTCTTCCAAGAATTCGTCAGCCATGTCGTGCTTGCCTTCAAGGCGACAGAGAATGGCTCTTTGCAATGAAACTAAGGCACGATCGGTCAAGTCTGAAAAATCATGATCAAAAAAGTCCGCTCCTTTGGATAGTGCATCTCTGGCTGCAGAGGCATCGCCCGTGAGGGAGCAAGCCGTGGCGAGCGTACCCCAATAATCGGAAATGGGGATTCCCTCGGGCAGGTAGCCCTCGAGAATGAGCCGAGCTCGCTCTGGGTCGGGAGTCAGGCGAGCGAGACCCGGGGCGATGAGTGCAATGGCGGGGAGCGTTTTGGGAAACCAGAAGCTCGCGTCGATCTGCTCGGCCCAGACGATGAACTCGTCAATGGTGGCTTGGCCCAGGGCTATTTGGCAAATGAACTTCGCTGCCCCTCCGGCACGGCTAGGACTTCCCGAGCCGATATCGCGTTCAAACCACTCGATGGCAGTGGCGTAATCTCCAACTTTGAGGTGTAGCCAACCAATCACAGCTTCGTTCCATGTGTGGTCGGGAGCCGATGAGATGGCCTGATTCAGGTGGCGACATGCGAGGACTGCGTCGCCGTGGTTGTTGTATAGGTCTCCGAGCAATACATGTAGCCCAATCAAGTCCGGCCTGAGCGTCAGGGCCGCGCGCAAGTATCCTAGGGCGTTGGAGAATGCGTCCGAGGCCTGGCTGCCGATGCCCTGTGCAAGCAAATTGCCGGCACCGAAATTGAGCAAGAAGTTCGTTGGATATTGGTTGGCGCCACGAACAAATAGAGAGCGTGCCTCCTGAGTGTGGTTGAATTCCGAGAGGCTTGTGGCAAGCAAGGCCAGTGTCTCCGGTGCCGTGGTTGGTACGTCTAGGCCCTGGGCCAGTTCCAGGAGTTTTTTACTGTTGCGCTCTACCAGGGCCAGGCGCACTTGGGTTCGAAGGGGATTGGTATCCAAGTCCATGCCGATGCCGGTCAGAAGCTGGATGTCGTAGTTGCGGTCGCTCCCCATGCGCCGCAAGAGCCGAGACCATCCGTCAAAACCCAAGGCCAGTCGAACGCCCAAATCGGTGTCGCGTTCTGCGAGAAGAATTTGGCCCATGTCCTGGTTGTCGAAATCTATCCCGTAGTCGCGGAAGGCTTGGGCGTATTGAGCATCTAATTGCTCATCCGTTTCTGAAAAGCCTGTCAGCACTTGGCGCATTTCGACATCGAGAAGAAAGTCAAATAGCTCGCCTTCTCGCTGAAGTTCATCGAGGCGCTGTTCTTCCTTGAGCAGGGCCTTTTGGGTGGATGCCACTAGTTTGTCCGCTTGGGCGCGGACCTCTTGATTGGCGTCGCCCGCTTCCACCAAAACCCGACCACTATTCGCGACTTCGACGGCTTGGGCAAAATTGCCGTTTAGTACGTGCTGTTGGGCCTCAGCTTGCAGTTGAAAAAAACTGGCTGACAGCTCCGCCTCGCGCTCGCGGTGTTGCTGATCAATAAACCACCAACTACCAGCTGCGATGATGAGCACGACACCTGCCAACACGAGAATTTGCGAGCGGCGCCGGGACTGCTCGGCGCGCAGCCTTTCATCCGCCGCTGCCAACTGTGCATCGTGAGCGCGCGTTTCTAGGCCCGACAAGTGCTGGTGGATGGCCAGCGCCAGTTCTTCTGCATCCCGCGGCCGAGCGGCGCGTGAGGTCAGTAGCGTTGTCTGGCACAGCTTTTTCAGGTCCTTGGATGTAGAACATGCTTCGATGCGCTTGCGCGCGTCATCGAGCTCTCCCAGTGCCGCCATTTGAACGAGGTTTTCTCCCTCAACGGCCACGTATGGAGGAGCTCCCGTCAGAATTTCACACAGGATCGCACCAAGGGCAAAAACGTCGGTGCGCTCGTCAAGCTTGTCGGGCTCACCCTGTGCTTGTTCGGGAGACATGTAAGCGGGTGTACCGAGCACATTGCCCACAAGGGAGTCCGAACCTGAACCCGGGCCGCTGCGCACGGTTTCGATCACGCTCAATGCCGTATCTCGAGCTTCGATTTCGTCCTCGACTCCGCCGCGTCGCAAGACTTTGGAGAGGCCCCAATCGACCACCTGCACTTCGCCGAACGCGCCGACCATAATGTTAGCCGGCTTGAGATCGCGATGGATCACACCTTTGGAATGTGCGTAGGCCATCGTTTGGCAGACAGATTCCCAGATACCAAGGAAGCGGACTCGGTCCTCGTCACTGGATTTGCGGCGATTGAGCATGGCTGCGAGAGTTCGTCCCTTGATCAACTTCATGGTGAAGTAGGGGCGTTGATCGGCCATCAAGCCGAGCTCGTACACCGGCACAATCCCGGGGTGTTGCAGTTGCCCGCCGATTTGAGCTTCTTCAATGAAGCGTTCAACAACTTCCGGTCGCTTGGCCAGCTTGGAGTCTGTGACTTTGATCGCAATGTCGCGCCCGAGTTCGACATCGTGACCGCGCAGGATCACACCCATGCCACCGCGTGCGATTTCCCCGAGTATGCGATACTTGCCTTGATCCTTAGGGGAGAGCTCATGTTGGAAAGCGTGCGCTTTCGGATCGATGATCGGCGCTTCCCCGCCCGTACCTGCATCGCGAAGATTCACATGCGGCGCGCGACCCGCGCGACGGGCGATTGAGTCGAGAATCGAATCGCCAGGACGTACGCGCGATTCCTTGTCGGAGTTGGGTGCTTTGCTATCGGTCATCGTCGTATGGGGGCAGAAGGGGCGCTGAACCCTAGCTGCTGGTTGTGCATCGCGCATTGGGAAACCTGCTGAAAGCGGTGCCGCGGCGCATTACCGATTGTGTTGGATTGCATTTGGTCGGGTGGTCCCAATTGTTGGGCCGGGCTCGAACCAATTCCGCGCCCTGAGCTTGTGCCGTAGGCTTTCGATTCCTATGGAGGCAAAGGCCTCAATCGCTTCAAATAGGCTCCAAGCATTTTTCTCGAGTCGGTCGCGACTTGACCGCCGGACCCACAATGATCCGAGCTGTCCTGGGGCGCGATAATGGAATGCCGTAGTCGATTGGCCAGCAAGTGGCACTTCAAGTCATTGGGCGCGGCCGCTCTTGTTTAGCTTGTGTCGCCGCGCGACAAAATCTTTCCGCTGAACGCTTGTGGCGGTATCTTGAAGTGATGTCGCAGCAAGCACAGTTCGAACAGGCGGCCAAGGCCGTCATTGATGGTCAAATGCAAGCGCTGCAAGCCTTGCTGACAAGCAATCCGGCTCTTGTGGGAATGCACAGCGAGGATTCCTATGGAGCCACGCTAATGCATTATGTGGCCGCCAACGGCGTTCCCGACGAGATGCAGCGAACGCCGCCGAATGCTGTCGAAGTTTGCAAGGCCTTGCTGGCTGCGGGCGCGGAACCGGATGCATTGTGCAACGCCTATGGAGGCGGACCAAAACAAACGCCCCTCGCTCTTTTGGTCTCCAGTTGGCATCCCTATGAGCGTGGTGTGCAGAATGATTTAGTGCGAGCAATGGTTGCGGGAGGAGCGCGAGTCGACGGTATTGAAGGCGACGGAATGCCAC
>JAJDES010000278.1 GCA_029259675.1 Planctomycetota bacterium | reverse complement strand
GAAAAGATGTTCGGCGTGACCACCGACGTGAGTTTGCTGGAGCTGGGCAATACCCACGAACAGCCGCTGCTGCGCAAGTTGCTACTGGAAGCTCCCGGTACTTTCCACCACGCCTACATTGTGGGTCTCTTGTCGGAAGCGGCAGCGGAGTCCGTGGCGGGCAATCCCCTGCTCGCCCGAGTCGGGGCTCTGTACCACGATATCGGCAAGTTGAACAAGCCCGGCTACTTCGCGGAGAACTCGCCCGAAGCGCGCAAGCGCCACAACGAGCTGACGCCGGAAATGAGCTCGTTGATCATCTGCAGCCACACGCGTGACGGCGTTGAATTGGGCGCGTATTACGGATTGCCGCGCAGCGTCTTGGATTTCATGCCGGAACACCACGGCACGACGTGCATCGAGTACTTCTATCTCGCCGCTAAGAAATTGCGCGGCGAAGAGCATGTCAACGAGGAGCAATTTCGTTACTCCGGCCCGCGCCCGCAGAGTATCGAAACGGCCATCGTGATGATTGCCGACGCCGTTGAAGCCATCAGTCGGCAAATGCCCGACCCCAGTCGTTCGCGCTTGTCGGAAATGGTGCACGAGGTGGTGCTCAAGCGCTTGATGGATCGTCAGTTCGACGAGTGCGGCATGACGCTGCGCGATTTGGATCGCATCGAGCAGGCTTTCGTGCGCGTCTTGATGGGTATCTATCACACGCGTCCAACCTATCCCAAGGGGCGCCCGCACCCGCTCGACCTTTCGCAGCCGAGTGAAGACAGGCGAGCAGTAAAGTCCGAGGGAGACAACGCGCGCAGCATGGCGGGCGGCGAGTGATCCACCTGCGCTGGGAGGTTGCCGCTCGTCCGCTGCCAGACAAGGAAGTTGAGCGCACTGTTGAAAGGGCGTTGGAGTACGGTCAGCGTTCCGGCATCGAGTTGTCGGTGGCCTTTGTAAGCGACGCGGCACTGGCGCGCGTGCACGCTGAGTTCATGGGGGATCCAAGTCCCACGGACGTCATCTCGTTTGATCTCAGTGACGGTGGTCCGGGACCGCAGGGCGAGTTGTTGGTGAGTGTCGAATGTGCGTTGCGCGTGGCCGCGGAGCGGGGTGTGAGCCCCGGGCGCGAGCTGGCGCTTTACCTCGTTCACGGGGTCTTGCACCTGTGCGGCTACGACGATCACGACCCCGAAGAGCGGCAGGCTATGCGCCGCGCTGAAACGGAAGTGCTCGACTCGCTCGGCATGCCCGGCGATCCGCTTCCACACGATCGCGGCGAATAGAGCTGCGTCGAGGGGCACAAAGTTCCTTCGCGCTGGGACACGGGACACATAATCGCCGCGTTTTTGGGATCAAAATTCCCAAGAATCGGTCGCGACGATCAAGCCAATGTTCAAAGGCTAGTTTGACGTTGAAGCGCGCAATGGAGCACGGATTCGCAGCTTGTGTCCAAGCACGCGTGTGCGAGTTCAGTGCGCCGCGCACTATTTGTGCGCAATTGGGTCTTGATCCGGCGCGGTAATTGCGTAATTCCGTGTTTGCTTCAACTGTTTCGGAGAGGAAACAGGAGCTCTTTTCCCATCCAAGCGCGGTGCGCCGGCAAGCGCGCAAACAAGCTCGGCAAACAAATTCCGCAAAGCAGTCTCCCAAACTTCGCCGCGCCCGAGCGAATGCGGGAGCAACGGAATCCGGAGCTAGGGGACCAGGACCAAGCAACTTCTAGATCGTGGGACATCAAGCGCAACAAGCACGAATTCACTCGCCAAAAGCGAGTCGACTACCACGTGAAGTACGACGGTAGCGCTGCGGACTGCGTCGGCGCTGATGCGGCATCCCTCGATGCCTGCAGCAGCTCTGCGAGTGCCGCGACCTCCCGAGCCGCAGCTTCACCAGCTAAAGCCTCCCGATCGGTTGTGGCGGAATCGGTCGTGACGGAATCGGTCGAGGCGCCTTTGGCTGTCACGGTTCCACGCGTGGAGCAGCCTCAGGCAACGGAAGCGGAACAGAATGGTTTTCCCAAGCCGGACCGCACGGAGGAACCCGTTGCCGATCTCGGCCATGGTCCCAAGGCTCGCGAACAAAACCCGCCTGGAAAAAATCCTGAGCACAGCTCGGGCGATTCGGAAGAAGAGCGAGCGGCGCGGGAAGAACGAGCTTCGAACTTGGACAAGCTTTGGGCGTCCTATTGGGCCAACCCCGATGATGACACCCGCAACCAACTGGTGGAGGCTTATCAGCGCTTGGTGGCTGCGGTTGTAAATCGCTTCGGCAATCGCATCCCGCGTCGGGTGGACAGGGGGGATCTTTTGACTGCCGGCAACGTGGGGCTCATGGGAGCGGTCTCCGGTTTCGATCCCGAGCGCGGTGTGCGCTTCGAAGACTACTGCGAACGCCGCATTCGTGGGGCCCTCCTGGACGAGTTGCGTTCCCAAGATTGGCTGCCGCGCCCCTGGCGCCATCGCATCGAACAGCACAAACGGACGCTGGAAGCTCTGCGCGCCGAAAGCAATCGCGAGCCCCGCGATGAGGAGGTGGCGCGCGCGATGGGCCTCTCGCTCGATACCTACGAGCAATTGTTCGGAGTCGCTTTGCCCGCTGCGCCGACCGGCACGGTTACCGATTCTGCGGGCGAGGAAGTCACGGCCGGCCTCGAAGTGGTGCCCGACACGCGCTCGGCGGCCCCGGGTGAAAAGTTGACGCGCGATGAAATCCTTGAACTCGCCGCCCAGCGCATGAGTGAGCAGGAGTACCGCATCGTTTACCTCAAGTACTGGGAAGGACTTTCCATGCGCGAGGTGGGGGAGTTGACAAGCCTGTCGGAGTCGCGGGTTTGCAAGATTCACTCCCGGCTTCTGGATCGTTTGCGCGATCGCTTTCGGGGCGAATTCTCCGGGTCGTAGGCCTGTTTGAGCCGGCTTTGGTCAGGCGAGTGCCGCCGGGAAAAGAGAGGAGGGCATGACGCCGAAGCGCCATGCCCTCAATTCTCGCTAAGGCTCCGGTCCGGTGTGGAGCCAGATCGCTCGTGCAGCGTCAAGTGACGCAAGCACTCCCCATCGCGATCTTGTCTGTCTCCGTAGGCAGACGGCGCGAGACGCGCAGCAGTCGGGCTAGTCCCCACCTTCCCGACTGGCGCTTACCTCCTCCTTCAAAAGCAGCGCGGCCAAGTCCCCACAAGTCACGCTGCTTCTCCTGTCGCGCTGCCGAAATCATCGGTACGCGGTGCTCAAACAATGCGGTCGGCGAATTCTCGCTGCGCCGACGGTGGAAGGGGCGAACGCCTTGGAGCTGTGATGTGAGGCGCGACCCGTGGACGCAGGACCAGCGGTTCTCCTGCCTTCTCATGTCGAGCTTGTTTGCCTGTGTCATCCTGAAACGCATCCTTTTCGCGTTCGCCCGGGGCACTTTGCGACCGCGCGCAAGGGAGGTTCCGCCCCGGACCCGAGGGTCCGGGACGGGGCCCGGGAAGGAAGATGAGCTTCACAACCGGGCGCCTTCCTCAATAGCGATCGGGACAGTGTCCCGGATTGCCCCTCGGATGACGTCCGGGTATGGATCGACAACATTCGGTAGCTCGGCTGCCCTTGCGGGCCCGT
>JAJDES010000277.1 GCA_029259675.1 Planctomycetota bacterium | reverse complement strand
GTGCTCGGCAACGGCGACATATGGGAGTCCTTTGATGCGCTGCGCATGATGCGCGAGACGGGCTGCGCGGGCGTAATCGTCGGCCGCGGATGCCTGGGGCGACCGTGGCTCTTTTCTGAATTGGCCAGCGCATTCAACGGGGTGGAACCCCAGCATCCGCCCAATCTGGGCCAAATTGCTCGCATCATGGAGGACCACGCCCAACGCTTGGTCGATCTCTTTGGCGAGACACCGGGCATGCATCAAATGCGCAAGTGGTGCACCTGGTACACCAAGGGCTTTCGCAACTCCGCCGCCATGCGCGCGGCCCTGATTCGACTGAACAGTCTCGATGAGATGCGCGACCTGCTTGCGCGCATGGATCAGGAGGAAGCGTTCCCTCTGCGCGCTCTCAGCGCCAAGCGTGCAAAGCACTCTCGCACGCAAAAGAAAGTCACCTTGCCCGAGGGTTACTTGGACAATCGCATGGATGACAGAGCACCCATGCCGCCGCGAGATCCCGCCCAGCGTGCGGCTTGGGAACGCGCGCTTGAAGGCGGTTGATGCATAACGCTTTGCGCCGTTGCACACGCTACTGCTGCAGTTGTTGCGCGTGCCGCTTGTTGCTACTTGTGAAACGGGTCCGCACCAAGTGATATGTTTTAGAAAGTGCGCCTATCGAGTCCGCAGCGCGGATTTAGACGGGTTGGCAACCGCGCTTGGCAATGTAGGCGTTGCGTGCCAATGGAGCCCAAAAGGGGACTTCCGATCTCATTGCGGGGCCTGGGAAACGGCCTAACAGATAGCGAAGCAGTGCATAATCTTGCAGGCCCGATTGGCTCCCTGCGGCGCAGCTTGGCATAAGCTGAATTCCCATTGGCGGGACCTATAATCCCCAACCTAATGAGGCCCAAGCGCTACCGAAAGCTCGCTCCGAGAGTCGTGGATGGACAGGTCCAGCGGACTGACCGCTGGACGCAAAGTCCGGACTACTACACGACTCCCATGAGCAATCCGATCATCGACAGGCGCAAGCCCGGCGCTGGTTATCGCCATCTCCTGCGCAAGCGGGACATCCACAAATTCATTGGGCTCTTGCCCCAATGGAAGGAGCTCTCCGTCGGGCTCAATGCCATCGTTCTGGCGCCGGGGGACGCCGAGCTATACGGCTACCAAGTGACGGGCGTGGTCCATATCTGTGCCTGGACCCGCGATCTGGTGCAGATTGTCGACCGCAGTTTCTACGAGGCCAATTTGGAGCTGTTCGAGCGCTTGGAGGTGCCGGTGGAATCGGTGCCGCAAAACGGTGTGCGACTGCGCTTCACCTTGGCCAAAGCCCAAGCGTTTCAACTGCTGGATGTGCTGCTGCACGAACTCGGCCATCACCACGACCAAATGAACACCCGCTCGCGCTTTGAGCCGAGCCGCGGCGAGCCCTACGCGGAAAATTACGCCCTGGAGCACGGGCGCTTGATCTGGGACCGCTTCGCGAATCAATTCGGGCTGCCCTAAGGCTCGAGGCTCGCTGGTCTCGGTAGCGGGTGTGCCGATCGAGCAACCAAGCACTTCCGTTACTACGGTTTGCGGGCCGCGGCCTGCCCCGCCAATTCGGCTGTGGAAAACGCAGCTTGGAAATTGAGGCCACCGATGGGCCCGTCCAAATCCAGCAGTTCTCCGCAAACGAAGAGTCCCTCGCGTCCGCGCACGGCCATGCTGCCCGAATCGACGCAGGCCACGTCCAACCCGCCGGCCGTGACTTCCGCCCGATCGAAGCCAAGGGTGCCGTCGATGGGGATTGACAAGCCCTTGATCGCCTCGATGAAGCGATGGCGCTGATCCTTGGTCATGCCGCTGATCAGCGGATCTTCTTCGGGGCTGCCGGCCTGGCGCAGGGCCGCCGCCAAGAGCCTGCGCGGAAGGGGATCGGGTAGGTAGGACTGCAAACGGCGACTGCCCTTGCCGGAACCGGCCTCGCGCAATTTCCTGACGAGCTCCTCGCGGGTGGTGCCGGGCTGCAGGTCGAGTCGTACCTCGAACATTCTGGCTTCCCCGGCTGCCTTTGCGCGCGCCACGGCCACCGAAACATCGAGCACACCGGGCCCCGAAAGTCCGCGGTGGGTGAAGAGCACCGGACGCGAGCGCTTGCTGCACAACTTGCCGTCCGGGTCGTAAAGGCGCAGCTCGCCGGCCTGCAGGGAAACGCCGCTCAGCTCCTGAACCCAAGGGTCCGGACTCGTCAAGGGCACCAGGGCGGGCACGGGCTCGACCAAAGGCAAGTCGAGGTCGGCGAGCCAGCCGTAGCCGTCGCCGGTACTGCCGGTGCGCGCGTAGCTCTTGCCCCCGGGGCAAAGGATCAAACGCTCGGCGCTCAAGCTCTTGCCGTTGTCCATGCTCAACTTCCATCCCCCGGAAACCGCATGGACTGCGCGTACGGCGCAATCCACGTGGAGCTTGACACCGGCCCTCAGGGTGCGCGCTTCGAGCGCGTCGCGCACATCCCGGGCGCGGTTGCTTTGGGGGAAAACCTTATCGAGCGGCGCTTCCACCGTGGGCACGCCCATGACTTCAAACTGCCTGCGCAACTCGAGCGGGGACAGGACGCGCAGGGCATGGCGCAGGAAGCGCGATCCCTTTTGACCGAACAACTGCCCGGCTGCTTGGGCACCGAGGGTCGTCGTCAAATTGCAGCGGGTGCCACCCGATGCCAGCACCTTCGTACCCGTCCGCGGTGTTTTTTCAAGCAGGGTGACGTGCGCGCCCGCTTCGGCCGCGCGCGCAGCGGCCCACAGGCCGGCCGCGCCGGCGCCCACAACCAAAACTTGGTTCTCCACCGCCCGCTCAGTCGATGAGGCCGTATTCGCGCATGACCCAAACCATCGTGGAGCGCGCCGTGCGCGCATCTTCTTCAAGTCGCCAACGACGATTGCCTCCGGCGGAAAACAGTTTCTTGTCGCGCTTGCAGCGGTTGACCCAATCCTTCAGGAACTTCTCCCACTTGTTGCTGGCGGGCAGGTCCTTGTAGAGCTCCTCAGGTGTCGAGCTATGCAGCTCCCACAGTGCATGAAAGCGATCGAGATTGGCCGCGTAGCCGTCGCGAAGGACGGGATTTCCAGTTAAGTACACGCGCGCCAGGGCGGTGCGCAGGCTGCGGTGGTTGTGGGCGGGGACGAAGATGTCTTCGATTTGCGAAGCCAATTTGCGCTGTTTTGAACTCGAAAGAACGGGCGCCTTCCATTTCTTCCATTCATCCAAAACGGTGTGAACGATTCCGAGCGTGTCCACGTCCGGCGTCTCAAAATCCTCTCCCGATGACCAGGCGTCATAGAGCGTGATGCCGGTGAAGACGCTGCCATTGCGATCGGTGTAGGCATGCCCAAAGGCGGCCAAGGCCTCGCGCTCACTTCCATCGTCAAGCATTTGCTCGACCAGGGCCTCGGCTAGATCCAAGTCGGGGGGGAAGCCCTGCAAGGCGTTGTGAAACTCGCGCTCCACATTCCGCTCGCCGGCTTCGCGCATGACCTCTCCACTGGGCCAATCGTAATAGTACTGGGGTCGCAGGCGTCTTTCGGGCACGGGCTTGAAGTAGCGCTCTTGCAGACGGAGCAACTCTTTGTCGCCATCTTCCAGTCGCTTGCGGGGGATCGGTTGGCCCGGAGCGTGCAGCACGGGATCGAAGTAGGGCAACTCGCTGCGCTCTTCGAACATGCCCGGGTCGATTTTGTTCTGGGACAGGATGAAGCGCATCAAGGTCAACTGGAAGTTGGTGCGCAGCGACATCTCCAGTCGGTACCACTCGACCAAATCGTGTTGCTGCTGAGCTTCCAGCTTGGCCCAAACCTTGAGCAGCGCCTTGTCGCTGGGCTGCCCCTTGCTGTCGATTTCCTTTTTGGATCGTGAATGGGCCGGGGCGAGAATCGGCGCCTTGGCAGTGCTGCCGGAAAGTGCCACTGATTGCGTTGCTTGCGCCGCGCTCGGGCCAGGCTCCAACGTCGAGTCCGGCCCAAGGGATTGCGTGGATGCTCGGGCTGCCGAAAAGCCGAGCACTAAGAGCATCGCGCCCAGGTAACCGAATGCGGCTCTTCGCCGCTCAACTTGAATGGGGCAAGGCATGGGGGCGAAAAGCATAGCAGGACTAGCGGGCGGGACGGGGAGGGCGGATCCGGCGAGCTTGCAACAGCACATAGGTCGTCGTCCGCGTAGGATGCGACACAAAGGGGCAATCGCCTGCCAGGGGCGGCAAGCTTACGCGTCCTAGGGCACCGGGTCCCGCTCGACTACCAATTCCCCGGCCCCGGGTCGGACCCAACCGGGCCATGCGCTAGGTTGGGGGCCCATGCTCGCCGACCTACCCACAGTCCGTGCCCGGGGACAGGCCCCCGGGATTCGAAGTCTTTCGCCCATGCTCCTGCGCTTCCTTTTGACTGCGGGTCCAGCCCTGATCGGTGTGGTCTGCCTTGTGCCGGCGGCCTGCAGTCCGGGCCCGGACGGGCCGGAAAGCGAGACCGAACTAGGGGTGCGCAACTTGCTCTTGATTAGTGTCGATACCCTGCGCGCCGATCGCCTCGGCTGCTACGGCTACGAGCGCCCAAGTTCGCCCGAGATCGACCGCTTGGCGGATGCCAGCGTTCAATTTGAAGGCGCCCAATCGAGCTCCTCTTGGACCTTGCCGGGCATCGCTTCGATCCTGACCGGCTTGAACACGTCGGCCCACGGCTGCTGGAAAGACAACTCCAGCTTGGCGCCCGGATTCGAAACATTGGCCGAGCAACTGCGCGCACGGGGCTTCCGGACTTCTGCAGTCGTTAGCCACGTTTTCCTCGGTCGACGCTTCGGCTTCGCCCAGGGCTTTGAAGACTACGACGAAGAATTGGTGCTCGATCGGCGCCAAAGCCACCTGAGCATCAGCTCACCAGAAGTGACGAAACGCGCGGCAGCCTTTCTGGAAACGAACGCCGCTAGCTCCCAGCGCTTCTTCCTTTGGGCACATTACTTCGATCCGCATCATCGTTATCAAGCCCACAGCGATTACGCCTCGAGTTTCGGCGCCGAGCGGGCCAGCGATCTGTATGACGGGGAGGTGGCCTTTACTAGCAACTCCATCGGAGTGCTGCTGGAACGACTCGACGCGCTCGGATTGAGTTCGAGCACGGCGGTGATTTTCGTTTCCGATCACGGCGAAGAATTTGGAGAGCACGGCGGCGAAATGCATCGTCGCACGCTTTTCCGTGAAGTCCTGCGCGTTCCACTACTGATTCGCGCTCCGGGCTGGGGCGTAGGGCGCGTGCAGTCGGTAGTCAGCGTCATCGACATCCTGCCCACGGCCTTGGAGTTGTTGTCTCTGCCGCCTTTGGCGGGGGTCGAGGGCCGCAGCCTGGTGCCGCTCATGTCCGGCAAGGATGCGCAGCGCGAACCGGTATTGGCCGAATTGCGTACGGGGGTGGGGCGCCTCGAGGCACTCGTTGGCAACGACTACAAACTTATCGCCAATCGCAGCACGGGTGAGCTTGCCCTCTACGATCGCAGCCAGGATTTGGCGGAGAGGATCGACCTGGCGGAGTCGCTGCCGGAACTCGTGGAATCATTGGACGGCGAATTGCGTCGGCTCGTGCGGCGATCGATGGAAAGTACCCGGCATGTCGATGCGGCCG
>JAJDES010000276.1 GCA_029259675.1 Planctomycetota bacterium | reverse complement strand
CTGGGGACACCCAGCTGGGTGAAGTAGGAGATGTTGAGGATGTTGTGGACGACGCCGCGAGCATTCCACCACCAGCGTCGGACGTGGCCCGCGACTTCGGCGGCTACGCGGACCGAGGCTCCTCGGGCGCGTAATTCGCGGAAGGCCGTGCGGCCGCGCTTCCAATGCTTGAGTTGGAGGGCCCGGAGTCGGCGCCGGATCCACTGGTCGAGCGTGGCGAAGATTCTGGGAGTGTCAGCCAGACGAAAGTACGACCGCCAGCCAATCAGGTAGCTCCGAAGCTCCTTGATCACCGCCGTCATGCTTCGTCCACCTTGCCGCCCCGTTATCTGCCGCACTCGATCTTTCATCTTGACGAGGGCTTTCTTCGCGATGCGCATGCGTACGACCTTGCCCGGAGCGACCCACATGGAGTAGCCCAGGAAATCGCGGTCCCACACACGCGCGACCGCACTCTTGGTTTCGTTGATTTGGAGATGGAGTTTCCCGTACAGCTTGCGCAGGTGTTTGAGCACTCGCTCGCCCGCTCGCTTGGATCGGACGAAGACACGTCCGTCGTCGGCGTAGCGCACGAAAGCATGTCCGCGTTTCTCCAGTTCCTTATCTACTTCGTCCAAGAGGACGTTCGCTAGCAGCGGTGAGATTGGACCGCCTTGTGGCGTGCCCTTCCTCCGCTCCAAAAGCATCCCGTGCGCCATCGTGCCGGATTGCAGATAGCGACGGATCAGTCTCAGCACACGTTTGTCCGCGATTCGTTTCGACAGCTTTCCCATCAGCACGTCGTGGTTCACGCGATCGAAGAACTTCTCCAAATCCACGTCTACCACCACTCTGCGGCCTTCTTGCACATAGCGTTGCGCTGCACGGAGGGCCCCGTGTGCGCTTCGCCCGGGCCGAAATCCGTAGCTATGCTCGGAAAAAGTCGGATCGAATTGCGGTTGCAAAACCTGCAAAAGCGCTTGTTGGATGAATCGGTCGATCACCGTCGGGATGCCGAGTTCTCGGACACCCCCGCCAGGTTTGGGGATCTCTTGCCGCTTTACGGGACTGGGACGGTATCTGCCGTCGAGTAGGCTCGACTTGATTTCGCTCCAGTGATCCCAAAGGTGCGGCAAGAGTTCTTCGACCGTCATCCCGTCCACGCCGGGACTGCCACCGTTCTTCTTCACTCTCCGCAAAGCGGCATTCAAGTTGCGACGCTCGAGCATCGCTTCCATCAAACCGCCTGCTCCTGAATGTTCGCTTTCATGAACCGCCGTCGCCGATTCGTCGCTTCGCGGTACCTTCGGGGATTCACCCCTATCCTTCCACGGGAGCTCCAGTTGCCTGGACTTCTGACGCATGTCGCCTTCGAGGTTCATGCTCGTTTCATCCTTCTCATCGTTCAGCCCTTCAGCGGGATGCCCCGCCTACTATGGCGTCTGCTGACTTCTCGCTCCGCTATCCGATCGCGTCGCCCTTTCAGGCGTGAGGCGAGATATCCCTGGGTAAGACTGATGGCCTTCGCCGTACAACTGCTGGATTTACGCCACGTCACTTTGGTCGCGAAGGCTTCGCTGTTTCGTGCCAGCTCGCCCTGATCGGCAGCGCCTCGAATCCAATTCCTGTACGTCAGCTCACGGTTTCGGTCCACGCTTCCTTCAGACAGCCCCTCACGGAGCGGCCCTTGCGCTTCCCTTCGGTTCCCGCGACCAGGTCCCGGAAGGACTTTCACCTTCAAGTCATCAATCATGCCAGGCACACACAAAGCGGCGACCGAATCCCCTAGGATCCAGTCGCCGCCCATTGTTCCAAGATCATTGGCGATCTCGTACGCATCCGCATCGGAGCGGATCTGAGTCAGTGCAAATTACTCGCTGGCTTCTTCGGCGCTGGCCGAGATGGAGTACTCCATCGTCATCGAGGCTTCGGCTTCGAAGTCCATGACCATGCCTTGATTGTCCACATTGACGACTCCGTAGAGATCGGCGAGCAGCTCACCACTCAGTTCAAGGCTTTCGAAACGGCTTTGCTCAAAGTTCCAAAGCAATTCGCCGTCACCGGTCATTTCCAGATCCAATGAAAGGTCATCAATCTGGGTATCGCCAAGGTCTTCACCACTTGCAGCCATGATTTCCATCATGGCATCGGCCAAGTCCAAGGTCGGCGTAATTTCCATGCTGAGGGCGATCACTCCGAGACCGTCTTCGCGGCGACCGCGGTAGGTGCAAGTCATGTTGGCGTCGGCGAATTGCTCGGCCCACATATCCATCATGGCCGCGGGAACTTCCGCGTCATCCTCAGTCATGGCGGCAGCGCCCTCCGGATCCCAACCGGGAGCAAAAATAGACGAGAGATCTGAAAGCGCGACTTCCCAGCTGTCACCACTGGTCACTTCGTCCTCCGGCAGCATGGCGCGCATCTCAAGCTCTGCGGCCAAGGCCTTCAAAAGGTCCTCTTCGTCGTCGCCGTCCGCGAAGGCCCGGTCATAACCGGAATCCTCTTCGTTCCATGTGAAGCGGACGGACTTGCCCTCAAGCTCATCCAGGCTTTCCTCGCCGCTGTCATCCGGGCTCTCGTATGAAAAGCCTACGGACTCGTAATTGCGGACAAGCTCCGTAATGCGTCCCTCTTCTACTTCCTTGTACTCGTCCAAAACGTCGAGTGCGTAGGAAAAGTCAAGCTCCATCTGATCCAACGGAACCGGCATTTCATTGCCGCCCATCAAAAGGACCAAATCATCAACGGCCAAGGACACTTCTACGCCAAAAGACTTGGATAGCTCCCGGCCCTTTTCGGGAGCCACCGCGACCCGGTCCGCCGGCAGGGCAAATGCCAGGCACAGCCCCGTGGGGATAGCCAGGGCAGTCCAGATCGTGCAACGCCTCGTATTCATTTTTCGAATCTCCGTACTTTGATTTTGTGGTGGGGCGGATTGTCGGCCCCTTGCGCCCTCAATCCCGGCGGACAATTTAGCAATCCCCAAGCCTTGGGGAGCGGTTCAGACGCGGGAAACAGTCCAGTGCGCTTCAAGGGCACAAAGATTCCGGAGCCGGCGGTCATTCTCAGGAAAATTCCCCATCCGCCTTTCATGCCCCCACAGGGGCCAGAATCGCCGCTTTTGAGGATGTCCAATGCGCCCCGACGAGATTTGAGGACCCTCAATCGGCCATCCATTGCCCTGAGGAATCCGCGCTACCCTCCAATCAGCCACTTGGATTCAAGGATTGTGAACTGACTAACTTGCGTGGTGCTCAGTGCCCTTTGGAGGCGCCCAACCGCTTCTGTGCAATCAACTTACATGCTCGCACCGATGGAGCAGGCCCTCCAAATCGAGCCCCGCCTGCCCGATCACGCTCGAATCGCTCTTCCCTGCTGCTCAGCAGGGCATCCTGCCCTAGAAGCGCACGAACCCTGACGAAAAACACCACGCAACATAGTCAGTTCCCAATCTGCGCGAGGGTCGTAGCGCCCATTCCGCAATTGAATAGAAAGGCCTCAGCCCAATCGAATTCGGTGCTGGGCCGCGCTGCGTCACAAATCGCAATCTGTTTCGCGGGCCCCTATGCAAATCCTCGGAGGCTGGTCCCCACCCGCGCGCTTGCAAGCTCGCGTGCGGCAGCCCGCCCTAGTTTGCCTGGGCCCGCTTCAACGCCCGCGCGACCTTGCGCTTATCCACAGGGCCCCCGACCGCCAGGCAACACAATTTGGGTTGCAAGCAAGCTTCAGCTGCCGCCCGAACGTCCTTGTCGGTTACCGCAGCATATTGGGCCGGGACGCGTTCCAAGTTGTCGGCGGGAAGTCCGTAGCGATAGGCGCTCACCATGTAGCCCACACGTCGCGTAGCGCGTTCAAAACCCAACGCGAAGGAACCCAATAGGTACTGCTTGACCAACTCCAACTCAGCCGGACTCACTAGCTCGTCGCGAATGCGTCGAATTTCCATCAGGAATCCCGCCAAGGCCGGTTCCAAGTTTTCCGGTGACGTTCCGATGTAAGCCGTGAAGGTGCCGGGGAAAACGCCTGCGGAACTGTGAATGTCCGCATGCACCGAATAAGCGAGACCCTGCTCGTCGCGCAGACTCTTGCAAATGCGATTGGTGAAGCCCGGCCCGGTACCCAAGATGTGGTCCATCACCACCAATGCGGGATAGCGTGGATCGGTGCGGCAGATTCCCAGGTGTCCCAGGTAGACATGCACCTGCTTGCGCTCGGAGCTGAAGACTTCCACTCGCGCCGCCGGCTTGGGGACTTCGATCTCTGTTCGCTTGGGATTGCTGCCCGTTTTCCAGCCCTTCAATTTGCGATTCAAGTAGCGCTGAACGGCTTGCGGATCCAAATCACCGCAAATGGCGATCACGGCCCTGGATGCACACCAGTTTTTCTTGTGAAAGTTGATCAAATCACGGCGCTTGATTGCCGCTACCGAGTCAAACGATCCGTAGGAAGGCCGGCCCAGCCAGTGTTGCCCATAGACAAGTTGACGAAATAGCCGGGCCGCCTGGGTGCGGTGATCATTGGCTTCAACTCGCAGGCGGTCCAGCAAGCGCGTGCGTTGGCGCTCCACCTTGTCCTTGGGATAAATCGGATCCTGGAGCACCTCACTGAGCAGATCGAGCAAGAGCTTCCATTTGCTGCTCGCGATACTGCCGGACAAGCCGTTTGCGTCACCTTGCAAACTCCCGCCCGCAGGCTCCAGCAGGCTGGCCAAGCCTTCTTCAGTATGCGCACTCGTGCCTTGATCCAAGAGCGTTCCGGTCAAGTAAGCCAGGCCCTCAAGTCCGCTCGGATCCAGGGAATGCCCGCCGCGCAGATGCACTTGCACAGCTGTCACTGGCGCACCCGGCCGGGGATTCACCAGTAACGTCGCCCCGCAAGCGAGTTCAAAACTTTCGACCGGAAGCGAAGGCGTGGGGATCTTCTTATCGCGAAGATTCAATTCGGATCCTGACAACGGCTGATTCTGATTCAATCGCGAGTCCCTCAATGGCTGCGCTCCAAACGATTCGGATCCATGGCCGGCTTAGAAATACCGACGACTCGGCGCTCGGGATTGAGCAGTCGCGCAACACAATCGCGAATCTTGGCGGCCGTCACCTTTGCGTGCCGTTCACCACCATCCAAGGCCATGCGCCAATCGGAATCCACAGCATACCCGCCGACTTCCTCGGCTAAATCCGAAACGGTTTCTGAGTCGTAGGCCTCGGAAGCCGTAAGCATTGATCGCGCGCGATTCAACTCTTGTCTGCTGACGGGTTCGTCTATCAAGCGTTGCAATTCCTGGTCGATTGCGGCCTCCACCAGCCCCGCATCAACCCCGTGGGCACATTCGGCAAAGAACCAAAAGAGCCCCGTGTCCACGCGCGTGTCATTGCTGGACGAAATCATGCTGGCCAGTCCACCGTCGAGTACCAGCTTGCGCTGCAGGCGCGCCAAACGACCGCTGGTGAGAATCGTGGAGACGACATCCAAGGTGTAGTCATCGTCGCTGCAAACGGGCCCCGAGGGCCAAGCCATGCAAATCCGCGTGGCAGGATCATCCCAGCGCATGTTGATGCGCGCCTCGCCGCAGGGTTCTTCCAGGAGATCCGCGAAGCGCGCAGCGCGGGGCTCGGGGGATCCGCCTTCGATCGAACCAAAGTGTTTGCGCACCTTCTTCAAGGCCGCACCCGGTTGAAAGTCGCCGCTGAGGACCAAAGTCGCATTCTGCGGGCGATACCACTTGCGATAAAAGCGGTGCATGTCGTCGGCCGTCATGCTGCGCAGGGTATCGGCGTATCCGATGATCGGATTGCGGTAGGCGTGGCGCTTGAAGATAGAAGCCTGCACGCGTCTGGCGAGCACGCGCCATGGGTCGTCCTCACCCATGGCCAATTCGTCCAGCACAACGGCCTTCTCCGCTTCGAATTCAAGCGGATGGAGCTTCAAGTTGCACATCCGATCGGCTTCGATTTCGAGCGCCGTTTCCCACCTGTCGGCAGCGAGTTCAAACCAATAGGCGGTGTGATCGTTGCTGGTGAAGGCGTTGTTGTGACCGCCGAGCTCGGTCGTCAACCGATCGACCTCACCCTTGCCGAAACGCTTGCTGCCCTTGAACATCATGTGCTCAAGGAAGTGCGAAATACCGGATTCGCGATCGGATTCATCCCTCGAACCGACGCGATAAAACATCAACGCCGCGACGACGGGATCGGAGTGACGCTCCAGCAACAAGACCTGCATCCCATTGCGCAGGTAGTGCTCGTGAACCTGGGCCCCTCCGCGCAAAACAGATCCGGCGCCCTTTGCGGACTTGCCCTTCGCACCCGCGCGACCCTGGGCGCTCAAACCCACTAAGTTCGGGACGTGCGCATCGCGCCCGCTCGGGGCCTTTCGCCATAGCGAACCAAGCTGCCTGAAGGCACTCAAGAGCGACGCCCCCTGCCCGCAGTGCGTCCGCGCCCCCGCCCACTGCCGCCGCCGCCGCCGAATCGACGCTGGCCGCTGGCGTGAGAGCGCGGCCCGCGCCCGGCGTTGCGGGCAACGCCGCGACTGGAGCTGCGGCCGCTGCCCGACAACTCCGAGTCCACGCGCTGCTCCGGGGGTGTTGCGGCCATATCCATCAATTCCTGCACTTCTAGCTTAGTCAGCGGTCGCCAATGGCCAACGGCCAAGCGGCGATCTGTGATCGGTCCAATCCGAACTCGGCGCAGGGAAAGCACCTTAAATCCAAAGCGTGCGAATACTCGCCGCACTTCGCGGTTCTTGCCCTCCCAAATCGTGATGAGAATCGTGGAGAGCTTGGGCCCCCGGCGCTGAACGACGACGCGCGCGCCTGTGGTACGACCTTCCGCCAAGAAGACACCCTCGCGAATCCGAGTTAGGGAATCATCGTCGATGCGCCCCTCCACCTTGGCTTGGTAGGTCTTGGGAATCCCATAGCGCGGGTGCATGACCTTATTCGCGAACTCACCGTCACTGGTCAAAAGCACAAGCCCCAGTGTGTCCTCATCCAAGCGGCCCACCGTAAAGATCCGACCGCGCTCTCGATCGGAAATCAGGTCCACCGCACGCTTGCGCGTCTCACGCTCCTCGTTGGTGCAAACTACGCCGGCTGGCTTGTTCAATAGATAGTAGCGCCGGCGCTGGGGCCTGGCCTTAATCACGACGCCGTCAACTTCCACGCGCTGCAGCGCGGGATCGACCTTGGTGCCCAAAGTGGTGACGATGTTGCCGTCAATCATCACCTTTCCATCGGCGATCAATGCGTCGGAACCGCGCCGCGATGCGAAACCGTTGTCGGCCAACAACTTGTTGAGCCTTACTTCGCCCACACTCTCCCGGGGAATGGAGTGGCCCTTGCCGCCCTGCTGTTTCTTACCCGCCATTGATCTCAAGCTCCGGGCCCAATTTCAACCAGGGTGCACTCGCCGTCGCGGGATGCGATGCGATAACTGCCCAAGGCGGCGGGAATGAGCCAGGTGTCTCCGCGCTTGAATAAGGTCGTATGGCCTGAATTCGAAGTGAATTCGGCACAACCGGACGTGACTGTGTAAATTCGAAAACTATCGCTAAACGGCTGTTCAAAGCACTCTACAGCAATATTTGATGCCTGTGATTCGGTTCCGGAAGACTGTTCGGAAGAGTGGCCGGCTAGCGCGATAGCAGCCATCGAAAAGTAGGCCGTCTCAACCAAGACTTGCCGACCGAGACCAGACTTCATTTTTGAGGGCCCGGCAATCGGCGCCATGCGCGCAACGGCCAAGGCCTCTTCCACATGCATCTCGCGGACGACGCCCTCTTCGGGTTCGCGATCCCAATCGTAAATGCGATAGGTCGTGTCGGAGTTTTGCTGAACCTCCAACAGCACTACTCCGCCGCCAATCGCGTGCACGGTGCCGCCTTCAATCAAAAAACAATCGCCGGCGTTCACGGGCCAGCTCTGCATCAAGTGCGCAACTGATTTGCCGCTGCGCGCCACCCGTGCAAACTCCTCAGGATCGGTATCCGGCTTTATCCCGGCATAAATCACGGCGTCATCTGTAGCGCTGAGGATGTACCAAGCTTCCGTCTTGGCCTCCGCCTCCGGCCCCATGCGCAGGGCGGATTCATCATTGGGATGCACTTGAATCGACAAAGCTTTCGCAGCGTCGATGAACTTCACGAGCAACGGAAAGTAGCCGCGCTCATTCGCATTAACCGAGCCCAAGATCGCCTTCGCATCGGCCCGCATCAATTCGCGCAAGCTGAGCCCGGCCTCGGCGCCTTCCGCCGCTTCCGAATTCTCGCCCGAGCGATCGACAACCTCCCAGACCTCACCGATTTTCTGGCCCTCCGGCAATTCCAAGCCCGGGCAATCCTCAAGCCCGCGACCACCCCAGACTTTGTCTAGGGCGAGGTGCTTGAAGCGAATGGGTCGGTCGAATTTCATGGACATGCTGACTACCTCAAATTCGCTCCAAGTGCCTGGTTGGGAGGCGATCGGGGCGAAAATGGGCGGAACAGAATAGCGACTGAACCGCCTCCATGCAGGTTTTCGAGCTCCTGGGGCCATGCGGCGCGGGTCGGCGCGATGGAATTCGTGTCCCGGAATCATTGCCCACAGAAACGCGCGAACCTCAATTCTGTCCGCAGGGATCCCCGCAAACCCATGCCCCCCTCGCGCCGGCGAGCTCAAACAAAAGCAAACTAGCTGGTCTTGCCGATCAGGCGGCGGGCTTCGGCGCGGGCGGTGGCGTGGGAGGAGCCGCCGCCGATCATGTCGGCGATTTCGACCACGCGCTCGTCGCCGCCAAGTTCGACGACTTGGGTGCTGGAGCGGCCCTTGACGACTTTCTTGCTCACTTTGAGATGGTGGTCGGCGCCGGCGGCGATGGGCGCCAGGTGCGAAACGCAAATGACCTGGTCCTTGGCGGCCAGTCCCTTGAGGTGCTTGGACACGGCGGGAGCCAGGTGGCCGCCGA
>JAJDES010000275.1 GCA_029259675.1 Planctomycetota bacterium | reverse complement strand
ACGTAACTGTGGTGGTGGGATTGTCCACCCCCAGAGCGATCGAATCTTGATGATTCATAATGCCCGCAATGCGCAAATCATTTGTCAATCGCTTGACGATGACATCCGGCACTTGCTTGTGAATAAACTCTTCGGGGGGTGCAGAAAAGCCCCCATACGACGAATAACAGACAAACCCATCGTTGTAGACAATCAGGCTCGTATGGAAGGGTCCGAGGATGGTGGGTCCGGTAACATCGTAAATGAGCGTCGGCTCTCGCTTGAATCCAAAGGTCGGCTGTCCCAGTCCCCCTTCAATGATGTCTTGGGCCTCGCTGCTACTCGCCGTTGCGGTTAAGGCTAGGACAAACGGAACCACGAAGTGTTTCACTGTATTGATCATGATGGTCCTTTGACGGTTGGTGGACAAAAAAGGGCGCCGTGACTCTGCTGACACTTGGGTGCGGACATGTGGAACGCTGAGTTCTGTATGCCTGCATACTTCGAGCAATTGTTCGGCCCAGGTCGTCGCGATTTGAATATGCGATCAAGTTCGCTCGCTCCATAGGCCTTGCTGTGCTTCTTGATGCTGAGGAACGATTCTAAGACAAGCGGCGCGATGCTGACGGTCCGATCGACACAAAACGGTTACATATCGATCCGCCGGCATTGGCATGCAGGCCGCGCGCTTGCGGATTCACTTATTAGGTGTCATGCCCCCTTTCTTGAGCGTAAACACCCCCCACGTGGCTGTGAGCTGCCCTGAGAGCTCAGGGCCCTCCCTGCACAACGTTCCGGTGCAAACGATTGCTCGGCAAAACAGACGTTGAAGTCTGCCTGTTGCCCACACTCGCCGACCGGGCCTTAGTAGTCATCCAAGTCGAGCGCAGCAATTTCTACCGCTCCGCATAGATCAGAGATAGCGCCATCTCATCGTCTCCGCTCCCCATGCAAAACTTCGAGCGAGTTTCCGATTCAATGCCAACAAAGAGAAGTCTCAAGGCCACAACCGCTTCGAGCACCACTTGAGTGACGGTGTCGCTTCAAGCTCACGCTACTGCATGGACACCGGAAGATTCGTCAAAACAAAGCTCTCCAATGTTCCGACTACTTGGGAATGATCGAGGCTCGGCACAAAGAAGGAAAAGCTGTTGCTGGTCGCATTCGTATCACCCCTAAAGTAAGTGAACGTGTGCAAGGGTAGATCCTGCCCAGGAAGCCTGCTGTCGCCAATGGACCCTGCGCCCGCTGCAGTTAGATCTTGTGTCAAGATCGCAACGCTTTCGGAACTGACCACGGCCCCCTTGACGGTGATCTTTGGTTTTGCGGAGGAGCTGTCCAATACTTTTGCAACGCTTACAAATCCGTCGTTGTAGACAACGATGCTCGTATGCGCTGCTCTTCCCAGTGAGGGCCCCGAGGCGTCGTACATACAGATGGGCTCGCGCCGCAATTCTGAAGCGCCTTCCAAAGGAGCGCTCGGCAAGGGCGCACCGCCCGAGTCTTCATTGGGGAGAATCCACCGAGAAAGAAAGTCGGACAGGATCCCTTGCACCACCGCATGCCCCGGAGAATAAAAGTTGTAGCTGTAGGTGTGAGCTGCGGCCTTTGTGACGGGGCGCATGAATGTAACGGTGCTCACAGGTTGAGAGGACGTAGGGTCGATGGCATCACGCAACTGGTGGGCTCCGGCAGCCGACAGCCTGCGAGCCAATCGCTCAACGACTTGCCCGGGCAACACGTCCGTAACAACGACCCCTTCCAAAATGAATGGGTCCGAAATAGTCGAATAACTGAAGTGCCCGTCGCCATACACGACCAGCAGCGTTTGAACCGGACCCAACACGGTCTGCCCCTGAAAGGACAGCAGCAGGAACGGCTCTCGCGAAAATTCATTTTGGAGGCCTTGGGCCCCCGCACCTCGGCAGATCTTTGTTGCGCCACTCGCCAAGCAAAGCGTGGCAAGCAGAAGAACAAGCAATCTGAACGCTTTTGAATGCATGGGATGGATACCGACCTTGAACGGAATCTTCGACCCCCTTAGCCGGGCCAAAGGGATTCAGATCACGGTTTGCGACGGCACTCGATTTTGCATCAAAACGAGCCACGGTGCGCCGACCATCCAATCCTATCCGAGTGCGCGTTGATTCGGACCCGCACGAGCCCAATCCCGCAGTAGCCGCTCCCCCAGCAGGCTAAAACCCAGCCGGGCAGTTTGCATTTGCCGTGCTGGGGCCGATCGAACAACACCCGCCAAAGGCTTGGTTGTGTGCCCATCTATAAAAACGGACCCCCTTCCCGTCCGTGAAGGGGGTCCGAAAGTCCCGAAGGACTCTTGCGAGAGTTTTCATGTTCCTGACCAAGCGGCGACCTTTACGGCCAGTGGGTCGTCGCCTGGAACAGTTTTGATCGAGCCGAATCGCAAGCGAGCCCACGCGGGATCCACTCACTCCGACTCGCAACCCAAGGCGATTTAGAACGTAGTTCCGCCGTAGGGATTGGAGACGTGATCTTGCTCGAACGTCGAGATGATCGAAGTCACGTTTGAGTAGGCCGGGCCCCCTCCGAGGTACGAGAAGGTATGAGCCTTGGCCTTGGACGCTCCGCGGAAGTACGTAACCGTCGTCAATGGCACATCAAGAATGATGGCGGGATTGTCGGAAAGCGCACCGGCTCCGGCCGCCGCCAAGTCCGATGAAAGTGCGCGCACAATGACCGGATCCACGAATGTGCTGTACGACTCAATCGTGTTGTTGCCGAGGAATGAGCTGTCGGTCGCGACGCTGACAACGCCATTGTTGTAGACAACCATGCTGCGGTGAATCGGTCCGCCGAGGCTTCCGCCGGTGACGTTGTACACCAGTACGGGCTCTTGCTTGATCGGAAAGCTCGGGATAACCGGAAGCGACAATGCAGAAGTGCTGCTCAGGGAACTGGTGTCGAATACAAAATTGTTCAAGAAGGTGCCGATCACCTTCTGCACAGCAATGTGACCGTCGGTGGCCAAATTGAAACTGTAGGTATTCGCCTTGGCGTTGGTACCCGGGCGCATGAAAGTCACCGTTGTCGTCGGCAAGTCAAAAACGATGCCGCCAGAATCCCCAAGGATGTGGGCACCGGCAGCTTGCAAATCAAAGGTCAGCGCCTTAACAACCGTTTCGGGCACGAACTTCGTGGTCACGCCGACATTGATCGAGCCGAACGTGGAGAAGTTGGAATAGGTAACGAAACCATCGTTGTAAACCACCAGATTGGTGTGCAGCGGTCCGGCAAGCGTGGCACCCGTAACGTCAAATATGAGCGTGGGCTCGCGCTTGATTTTCGAGGGCGCCGCACCCTGCCCTGGGTCGAAGATGGTTTGGGCTGCGGACGGGGCAGACAATGCAAGCACGGCAAGCGCTGCCGTAAGGAATTGGGACTTCATTCTTTCTCCTGTTTTGTAATTGAGGCAGCTGCCTTCCGGGCCCTCGCCACACGGCAAGAGCTAGGGAAAACCTCAGGGGCCGAAACCGGGTCGACAGCCTCCCTCGAACCAGTAATGTCCCCGGCCACACGTTCGGTTTCACAGAACTTTGTAATCCTCGCGGACTCGCTTTCCCGCAAATCCAGAACCTGGGGGGTGCTGATTTGAGGTCGCCCGGGAATTGGGATTCCCCAACAGCCCTGGGAAACTGAGAGCGGCATAAGCAGGGGGCATCAGCCGACAAATTCGGCGCCATAGGAGGAAGACGGATCGCCCCGGCCCGATGGGAACTCTATTGGGGATTTTACAAAGCGGCGCCAGCACTTGGCGGCGGAGGCGACTTGACCCCAAGGTGGAGCCCAGCCCACCCCCGCGGGTTCAATCGCATTGCGGGTCGCATCCACGAGCGCCCTCCCACGATCACACGAAGTTGGATTGCAGCAGGTCTTTGCACACCCTGAGCAGTCTTCACAACCCCAGTAATAGACCCATCTTCGGGAGGCAAGCGATTGAGAAGCTTCGGAAGCTGTGCAGCCGCCAACTATCATGCGCCAGGGGCTGGAGGCCCCAACACTGGGGCCTTTGAATTCGCGATCCGAAAATAAATACATTCAACCCTGCGCCCCGGAACTCGCGCCCGAACTGAGCCCGGTGCAAGCCGAGCGACCGACGCGGAACGCACCGCCTGCATGCCCTTTGAACGACTTGGCAACCTCACTCAGAGTTCAACATCGATGGGACTGAGCCCCCAGGCTGATGCCGACGATCCCTTTGCCGACAGCTCTGCAATTGGGGAGTCTGAGCGCTCGTCCGCAAACCCTGCGCCGGCTGGCGACGGTTCCGCGCAAGCATCGGATGACTCAACTGAGGTACTGCTGGGCCCCGGACCGGGCCGCGTTTGGAATGGGGCCGGATATCAAAAATTGCAGGGAGACCAAGCAGCTAGGCCCAACGCGGGCCAACTTGATTCGGACTCCACAATCCCAGGCCGTTCGGCAGAGCCCGAGCAACCTGCCGTAGGGTTGAGTGCGTGGTTGCGGGGGCGCGGATGGCCCGTTGAATCACTAAAGCTCGTTACTCCCGAACCATGCTTTGGGGGCAAGCCGCTGCGCCCGCTGCCCAGTTCCGCAAAGCAAGAGGCATTTCAGCGCCCGACTCCCTATGTGTTGCGGGGCGAATTGGAACGCGGCCCCAATGGTGTTGTGCTGCGCGCCACCGATCCCGACCTTGGACGCGAATTGGCGCTGCACTTGCTCGAGTCGGACCCGTCGCCGGCCCAACGCGCACGCTTCCTACGCAGCGCACGACTGGGCGCCCAACTCAATCATCCGGGCATCCCCAAGGTGCTGGAATGGGGCTGGACGGATTCCGAAAGCCCCTATTTCGCGACCGCTTGGTACGAAGGGCCGACCCTGGCCTCGCTCTTCTACGAACGCGCCAATCCGGCCGACAATTTGCGATACAACCTGAACCTGTTCGCAAGGTTGTGCGAAGTCATCGCCAGCGCTCACTTGTCGGGTGTCGTCCATCGCGATTTGCGACCGACCCGCATCACGATCGGCGACCTTGACGAGGTCTTGGTGGACGGCTGGGGATGGTCCCGCATCAGACGGGAAGACAACAGCCCCGCACTCAATGACGACCCGGGCGCGAGACCCTATCGAGCACCTGAACTGCGATCCGGTGAACCCGGTGATGAACGCAGTGATGTGTTCAGTTTGGGCGCTCTTTTGTGGGAGATCCTCACCGATCATCCCGGTCCGCGCAGCGACTCTCCCAGTGATCCGATTTTGGCGCGTTTGCAAAATTGTGAGATCGAACCCGAGTGGATTGAGTTGGCGGAACGCTGTCGAGCTCGCGACGCTTGGCTGCGCCCGCGCGACGCCCATGTTTTGCTTTGTGAAGTGCGCGAGATTGCGCGCGGCACCCAGGTCCGACTGGATCGCGCGCGAGCGGAAGTGGAGCGAGCGCGCAGGCAAACTCAACTTCACGGTCGCCACCTGCGTTCCGCAATGGCGGCTACCTGCACTATTTTGCTGCTGCTCAGCGCTGGAGCGGCAGCACTCCTCTGGAATACGGGAAGTGAAGTATTCGCCAAGCAAGACTCAACCTCGGTTGCCGCAGCTCCCTCCCCGCCGTGGAATTGGGCCCAACCCCTCAATGCCGCATGGTCGCCCCCATCGCGCCCGCTCACCTGGCAGATGAAGGCGTGGGAGCATGGGTCCTTCGCGTCAACTTTCGAGCAATGGGAACTCGCTGAACAGGATCGACGCTCAGAATCCGACTTTGCGGCCGGCGGATTGGCCACCTCACTGTCTGGATTCAATGGAGCTGCACCGAATGCAGCCGGCATCTGGCAGCCCAGCTTGCAACAACTAGACGAGGGGATGCCCGAAAGCCCCGCGGCGATGGATCCGCGGAATCCACAGGGCAACGACCAAAAGCCGGGTGCAGGCCCAAGAGACTCTGACTCGGGTGAGGGCGCGGAAAGCCCGGTTGGTGCAGTTGAACCTGATTCAAGCCCGCAAGCAAGCGGCACGGACTCTTCAGCAAACAACTCAACCGCCGGTTCATTGGGTTCCGCAGCAACGGAATCTGCGACGCTTTCGAGCGATCTACTCCTGCGCGCAAGCGACCTGGAGCAAGCAGGGCGAATAGATGAAGCCGTCACCCTCTGTGAAGAATGGCTCGTCGTGCAACCCGAGGCCCTTGTGGTGCGCGAAAGGCTTGTGCGTCTGCTCCTAGCCCGCGGCCGCTTTGAAGAAGCACTGGTTCAGCAACAATTAGCTCATCCGGATGCCGACAACACCGAACTGAAGCGCCTGGCAGAAGCCTCGGAACAATTGGGTGTATTCCTGAATGGCGGAGCCCTTCCGGAACGCGCTCGGGAGCGAGCCTTGATTGCGCAGGTCGCCTTTCATCAAGCTTCCTATGCCCTGGCATCCAGTCTGTTTTCGGGAGCCTTTGCCAGCGAATCCGGCTTGACTGCAGACTATCGCTTGCTGGCCGCTCGATCCGCGGCCCTGGCGGCCCAAGGCAACGGACAGTTTTCGGAATCCTTGAACGCCGATGATCGCAGGCGCCTGCGGGTCCAGGGCCTGGAATGGTTGCAGGACGAATTTGACGACCTGCGCCAATTGTTTTTTTCTGAGGGCGGCCAAGCGCAGGCCATGGAGCAACTGCAGCGGATCCTGAAGGATCCCGATCTCGACGGCTTGCGCCTCAACAGCGCCACGGAGGGAACGGCATGGGAACGCGAATCGATAGCGGCCTTCTGGCAGGACCTAAGCGCCTGGGTCAGCGAAAACGAGTAGACCCGCGACACCGGTCCAACTGCCGGCCCAACGAATGCTTGCCCGGCTGCGCGCCTTATCAGCTAAGTAACGGATCTGTATAGATTCTCGCGCTGATTCGCCGTGAGGACAAAGATGGCCCTTGGTTGCAGGACATGGCTCCACCCTCGCAACCGCCATGAATCGGTTGATTGGCGGGAAGGGGGAGCTTGCGCTGCGCGTCACGGGCCCCCGAAGGTCGAGATTTGGAAACCGGAACTCGCCCCTTTGAAAAAAGAAATTGGTGGGGCTGAAATTCGGTTCCCCTTGAACCCACCTAGAGAATGAAGAAAGGGCCGACAGCCTGGGGCTGTGGTGCGTATGAGGGAGTGAAGGGCTAATCGGAGTGGTTCTTATGCGCTTGGCGCGGGGAGCGAGGAGGAGTCGAAAGGGACAGTTGGCCCAGGCCCTCAATAGTTCGTTACGACCTGCCAAGTCCATGGATAAAAGAGCCGAATAGCCCTGTGAGTGGAGAACCAGGAGGACTCGCAACCATGATCAAGTCGAAATGTGCAATCGTCGGGTTAATAGCCCTGTCAACCTGTCTTGCGGAGCACGCCTCCGGGCAGGAGCTCCAACAGGCCTCTCGCCCTCATTCTGTAGGCCAGCGAGGTGGCACGGAAGCTGCCGCGCAGGCGCGTGGCGCAGCTCAGCACCTTTGGTCCAGCTACACAGGCCTGCCCTATCTGGAGGCAACATTGGGCGAGCGGCACCCGGAACTATCGCCAAGTTCAGGCGACACGACTTGGGAAGCCGAGTCCCGAGCCCAAGCCCTGGTTCTACTCGCCGCCAAGTTGAGGAACGGCGCCAAGACTGCGGCAGCCGGAAGCGCCTTGAGACTGGCACTCGAATGCGATCCCAACTGCGAAGCCGCCGGCCGCTTGCTCGCCTATCAATTGGGTCCCTTCGGCTGGGAACACCCGCGCGCCATTGCCCAACGCGCCAAGGGCCTGGGAAACTCACAGTTCGGTTGGTATCCGAGCGCCATTGCCTCCGAATTGGATGCCGGCGGCCTGCATTGGGAAAAGGACTTGCGCGGACTGAACCGCTTCAACCCGCGCGACGAGAATTGGCCGGAACGCAACGTTCTGCGCTACACATTGATTGAGCTCGAAAGCTCACTCGCAGTTGAAAAGGCCTCCGCCCTGGCGTTGAAACTAGATCGATACTTGGAGCGAGTGCGCGCGCGCCTCATTCTGTCCGGCTCCTTTCGCGAACCCGAGCTCCCACTGCGTCTGCGCATCTACAGGAATGCAGCCGAATGCGATGCTGCCGGAGACCAACGCCCCCCGGCCTTGAGTTCAAGTTCCGCCAACACTCACCAATCGATTCGAGCCGAAGAAGCCGGCCTACATTCGGATTCAACGAAAACCCGGAACGTGGAACCGATTGCCATCAACGCGTGGAACGATTGCGGCATTTTCCTCGAGGGCGACTCGAGCGAGGAATGGGTGTCGAGATTGCTTGAAACCGTTGGACGAGAATACGTTCAGAGAGCAACGGCCTCCGGTGAGACATTTCAGCCAAACCCCACCGTTCAGGCGAGTGGGCGCTGATTCAAACTGCGCTTAGCGAGCATCCGGAACCGAATCCAGGAGCCTCAGCACCCCAAGCGAATCGCCAAGCTCACCAAGTGCGGGCCAGGATTCGATCTCGCAACAATTCGGCTGCCAAGCGGTGCCCCTCCGGCGTGGGATGCCCGTCATCCGGAATGGACAGTTCCAAGGGCGCTTTGCCGGTTGCCGCATAAACCTCGCGCACATCCACAACTTCAAAGCCGTTTGCGCGGCCCAACTCGGCAACCTTGTCGTGGACGTCGCCAAGTTCGTACTCGGCCCACGTGTGCCCGGAGTAAAAGACAGGGAAGATGGTCAAGAGCACGGGAATGTCCCGTTCCTTGCACATAGCTGCAATCGCCCCGAAGGCATCCACAACGGTTTGCCACTTCTCCCGGTCCGCATGCACAGCTCGCACATGGTGCCCGCCGTTCGAATGAATACCGCGCTCGAAACGCACTTTGGCCATCAAGCGCAGTAAATGCGAATGACGCCACCAAGCCGGCTCCTCGTAGTAATCGTGCAGACCTGAGATCCCGTCCACATCGGGATCGTTTAGAGCATAGGCCAGGAGCACCAAGTCCGGTTTCCATTCGAACACTTTGTGCTCGACGACCGCCGCTTCATCGCGACTGCTGTAGCCGTTGACGCCGAAGTTGATGACGTCCCAAAGCACGTCACTGCCCGCGCTCTCCCCCAGGAGTTCTTGCAGATACCAGGACCAGCTTTCGCGATTGCCCACGCCTTGTCCGAAGGTGAAGGAATCCCCCACAGCCGCGATTCGTCGCAACTCTTTGCCCGGCACAGGCTGCAAGGGTTCAGCGTCGCGCATGCCGTGGGAATTGGTTTCGATCGCCACGCCCTTGATACTCAACTGCCTGGAGGGCGTCAGTTCGTACACAAGGCCCGGTGTGTCGGATGCGCGATGCAGATTCTCGAACCAATCATCATCCGAGTGAGGTTCGGGCAAAGCCTTGAACTCGACCGGAGCGAAAGTGCGCAATCCGAATTCCGCCGCACCAATCAACAGTCCCACGGTCAATCCAGCCAAGGCTGCACCAATCATGAGCCGGCGACCCAGCTTGCCGGGCGCCATCAGCAGGCCTCGAGTTTCCCGGCGGAAGCTTGCACCGCCGACGTCACGGCACCCGATGTCAGCAATTGCGTCGCAGCGCGAATATCGGGCTGCATGAAACGGTCGTCCTCAAGCTTGGCGACATGAGTGCGCAACAAGTCAAAAATGGCTTGGGCACCCGCGCCGGCGCGCAAGCCGCTTCCGAAGTCCAAGCCCTGGGCGGCACATAGGTACTCGATAGCCAGCACCTGCTCGGTGTTGCCGCAAATCGAACGCGCCTTGCGTGCGGCGATTTGGGCCATGGACACATGATCTTCCTGGTTGGCGCTGGTGGGCACGCTGTCGACGGAGGCGGGGTGGGCCCAAACCTTGTTCTCGCTGGCCAGTGCGGCGGCGGAAACCTGGGCAATCATGAAGCCTGAATTCAGCCCCGGCTTGGGAGTGAGAAATGCCGGTAGCCCCGACAAGTCCGGGTTTACCAACTGCTCAACCCGCCGCTCGGAAACATTCGCCAGGGTGCAAATCGCAAGTCCCAGGTAGTCCATCACCATCGAGACGGGTTGGCCGTGAAACTGGCCGGCGCTAATAACCTCCAGCGTGTCCGGAAAGAGCACTGGATTGTCGGTCACGCCGTTGATCTCGCTCGAAAGAATGTCCGAGACGTGGGCCAAGGCGGCCTTCGTGGCGCCGTGAATTTGAGGCACGCAACGCAGTGAATAGGGATCTTGAACCCGGTCGCAATCGGCATGACTGGTAACAATTGCAGAACCACTGAGACAGGCGCGAATATTTGCGGAGGTGCGCGCGTGCCCGCGATGCCCCTTCAACTCGGCCAGGCGCGAATCAAACGGCTTGGGTGAACCGCGCAGCGCTTCGATCGTGAGAGAAGCAATTGCGTCCGCCGCCAGGGAGAGGTTGAGCGCTTGCTTCAAAACGCCGCAGGCAATCGCCTTGCTGGTTTCCGTGCCGTTGATAAGGGCCAATCCCTCTTTGGCGTGCAGCTCAAGCGGCGCCTCGCCAAGGGACTTCAGCAAGTCCGAAGCATCTTGCCAATCCTCACGCTCGGGAGCATCGGCCAAACGCGCTTGGCCGATACCCATGTACGCGGCCGCCATATGCGAAAGCGGGGCCAAGTCTCCACTGGCACTCACGGTACCCTGTTCTGGAACAAAGGGGACAAAGCCCAAGTTGAAGAAGCGCACCAGCTTCTCAACAGTCGCCATGCGAACTCCCGAATGGCCTCGAACCAAACCGTTCAAACGAAGGACCTGAGCCACACGCACCTCGCGCACCGACATCGGCTGGCCAACTCCGCAACAATGCGACACAACTAAGTTGCGCTGCAAGGTGCCTAAATCTTCGCGTGCGATGGCGACGCTTTTGAGCTTTCCGAATCCGGTGGTCAAGCCATAGACCACATCTCCGCGTTTGACGTGCTCATCCACCAACTTGCGAGCGCGATCGACGGCTTCGCAGGCCTTGGGGGCGATGCGCAACTCAAGCCCTTCCCCATCCAGGATTGGATCGAGGTCAGCCAGGGCCAAGGAGGAACCATCGAGGGTTAACACACGAGTCATGATGCTGCAGAGGATCGAGAAAATGAGAAGGTGGCGGATTCTAGCCCGAGGCCACGGACGTAGCGCCACCACAAAGTTCACCTTCCAAGCCTCAAATCAAACCATGCTCCGGTTTGGCGCGCTTGCAGCCTTTCCCGCGACAAAAGCTGCTTCCGGGCATCTCTTCCGCCATGTCTTCCGGCGGGCACCTGCATGGTGCGAGGCACACTCGCGCCACAGCAGTGGAAGTGGCGGCCATCGGCAACGATTCTGATTCCGGTGACACGACCAGAGCTCGCGCCCCATTCCGGCCCGGTTCGGGCAAACTGAAACTGCAAAGACTTGAGTGGAGGCCCTTGCGCCTGGGCCAATACGCACCGATTTCCCGTTCGCTTTTTGGCCTGCGACTTGGGAGCCCGACCCTATTTCAGCTATTGCGATCCGAGCCTCATTGCCAGCGCAGCTCCGTGCTCAGCGACCGCCGGCGTGAATGATGAGTGCGTCCCCGTTGAAGGATGCTGAGCTCACCATCACTCCCTTGAAGTACTTGCGCACCGTCTCGGCGCTTGGCCAAGCGGAGTCTTTGTCGAAAGACATGAAGTCGTCGGAACTGTCCAGCATTTCAAACTCTTCGAGCAATCGGACCGTGCCTTCAATGGAGCCGAGTGACTGCTCCAAATAACGAGCGGTGTCGCACACGCTGACGAAGCTGGAATTGCGATGGCTCTCAACCACTCCGAAATACTTTCTGTTTTCTCTGGCCGAGCGCGCCCCCGTATCCGCGATCGTTGCCAGCGCTTGTTGCAACGCAGACTTCGATTGGGACGCCGCCAAAAACGTTGATCCGTAACACCAGTGCAGCTTGGCCGGGCCCTCTGCAACGGAGTTGATTTGGTAGCCCTTGTACGGCTCCTCTTCGA
>JAJDES010000274.1 GCA_029259675.1 Planctomycetota bacterium | reverse complement strand
TTTGTCACGGGGATCACAGCGTGGTCAACATGAATGACAATCCCCAACAAGCGCAGCAGGTTGCGGCCATACTCGATTTCTGCGGGACTATCGACATTGCACTCTTGCCTTTCACAGGCGCGGGCCCCTACCCGCAAACCTATGTGAGTCAAGAGAGCGAGCTGAAGCGCTTGGCCGAGGTCAAGAAACTCGAGTTCTTGGATCGCTACCGATCCTTGGCCGACGCGCTTGCGCCCAAGCTGCGCATTCCCTTTGCCGGACAATACGTCCTCGGTGGCAAACTGGCCGAGCTGAATCCCTTTCGCGGATTGGCGGATGCAGTCGAGATCACGGAGTTCGACCAGAATGCCGTAGTCTTAGCCGACGGCGGGAATGGAAGCGTAGATACGGTCACCTTCGAGCCGACTTGTGTTCGCAAGGAACGCTATAGCGAAGCCCAAATGAGAGCGCGCATTCACTCGATTGCCGAGCTCCCCATGGATTATGAGCTGTGGTTTGACGCTTTGCCCACAGACGCCATGCCCTTGCGGCGCTTGCTGCCCAAGGCCTACCGCAATGCCCAAGCTCGGTCCAGCTGCGCCTACGACTGGCACCTTTGCTTCGAACTTGAAGAAGGGTGGTTTGCGTGCAATGTCCATTCGGGAAACCCGAGCTGCGCCTTTGTAGAGAACCCTGAGGCTTTTTATCCCCGCAGCGAATTGCGCGTCGATTTGCGCTATCTATTCGGCCTACTGACTTGCGTATTCCATTGGAACAACGCGGAAGTCGGCTCCCAATATCAAACGCGACGCTTTCCCGATGAATTCCGGCGAGAACTGCAGGGCTTCCTCAACTTCTTCCACGTTTAAACGGTAGCGGGCGCTTCGATATTCGGCGACATACCCGGCAGCCATTTTTATTCGTCCTCCTGTGAAGGGGTCCGCTTGGCCTTGCTCCGAAAACGAAGGTTGAGCAACGAATCCCCTATTAGGTTGACTAGGCTCAAACAACTTGAGCACGAAAGCTCAGGTTCGCTTTCTATTCAGCCCCGCGCGCAAACGCGCTAGTTGATGATCAGCACCCAATCCTTGGCTAGGCCGGAGGGTGGCGGGCCCGGACTGTAGGGGCCTCCGCCGGTGGCTTCCGTCGCGGGTCCTTCAAACTCGCCCGTGCGTGGATTGAACCAACGCTGGCGTTTGTGCTGCGCCAATTCCGATAGATCGAGCGTTCCTGTATTCGCAGCTTTCGGATAGTAAACCGCTATGGCCTGTCCGGGCTCGTAAAAGACTTCGCCCCCGCCAAAGTCCTGGGATTCTCCGCTCAACAAATCGTCGGCGGGCTCCATTTCCCAAAACGTAAGCGCTTGCTGCATGAAGCGCCGCGCATTCGCCATTTGGATCCACATCACTTCGCGCGTTCTAAAGTCCTCAACCCGCAGGTCGCCGCCGAGCGGCAAGTTGTGATAGCCCATGTACCACTCAATGTGACCGCCTGAGAAGAGCACGTCGTAGAGGGCGACCTTGCGTAACTCAGCAGCGTTGGTGTCGATCAGGCCCGTCCCGGCGGGCGCTTGCTCATCAACGTCAACAACCCAAGCGTGCCCCGCATCGCTCGATTGCTTACGCCATCGTTCAACTTGCGTGCCCGCATCCTGCGGAAAGCCCTGGATCGAAGTACTGCTAAATCGCGTATCGCCCACAACGCCCCCGTAGGGCAGGTAATTGCCGGCTTCCGGCAAAACCTTAGTGTGGAAGGCTATCGGATGATCCCAGGGATCCTGCGCCTTGATGTACTCCGCGAAGTCTTCCAGCTCCTGTTGTTCGTAATCGCTCTCTTCGCACAAGTTCCATTTGATCGCCAAGGAATGACCAAAACGGGCGATCATCTCGCGATAGAAGAGCTTGCGCTCGACACCCAGCAAGCCACCATCCAGGTACTGTTCGTTGCCCACTTCGGTCTCGGCTAAGACAAACTGCAGCTGAATCCCTAGCTTGGTCGCATGGGAAAAGACCTGGTTCCACTGCTCAAGCTTGCTGATGTCGTAGTGAGTGCGATCGAATGCGTTATCGCCATAACCCACAAAGGGGCAAGTGTCGCGACCGTCGCCCAAAAGATTCATGGGCAGGAAGTACATGGAGTTCACTTCCACCGAGGCCAAGTAATTCAAAGCCCCGATGATTCCACGTGAGTCCACACCCGTGTCCGCACTTGTGAAAAGCGGGTCATCCGCATCGCCCAATCCGCTCGCACCGAAGTCTGCAATGTGCGGAGCGTAGCGATGCAGACCCTGAATCAATCCGCTAGTGGTGACGCCCCCCGGTTGATCAAAGGTGTTGTCGAAACCCGCATAGGCCAGGAAGTTCTCCGGACTGTCCGTCCCGCCTTTGATGAAGTAAGGCCCGTCGCGGAATTTCGGATAGTGCCCACCGACATACTCCAACTTGCCCACCGAGTAGAAGCCGGGTGCACCTTCGTCGCGCGGCTGCACCATGAACAAGCCGGATTCCCCGTCAAAAGAAGTCGGCGAACCCGCACTCAAGCTGGTATTAACGGAGATTTCGGAGCCTTGATCGAAGTGTGCCGCCCAACGCCACGCGCCACCCGTTTCGGGAACGAAGCGCACACACCATTTGTCGCCGACCCCTCCGCCGTTGCCGTCACCGGCAAAGAAACCGGGCTGAATGAAGACCTGCCCCGAGGGCCCGGTGAAAACGACGATCAATCGGTAATCCAGGAACGGATTGGGATTGATGTCCATCTCGGAAAGCGACGGGCCTTCGAAGGTCAGCGTTTGCGGATACCAGGCGTGATTGACGCCGGTAGGCATGATGCCGAACCCCGTTTCGGAATTGGTGCGCAGCACCCGTAATGGTCCTGTAGTTGTGTTGCCGACTAAGTCCAGACTCAGCACGCGAAAGTAGTAATCGGTGTCCGGCATCAGGTTGGACAAGAGCACCACGTGCTGGGTGCTCATGGTCGGATCCATGCCTGAGCTGGATCCCAAGCTTTCCGTTGTGCCGTAGTGGACCTCTGTTGTTGCGGGCTCATCCGTCGTCCACATGATGCGCGCAACCCCCGATAGGTCTCCTTCGCCGACAATAGCGCTCAAACTCGGCGGTATGGAATCGCTAGCAGGGGGTGTGCCGTCAACTCCGGGAATGGAGCTTCCGGCTCCGGAAGAACAGGCACTCAAGCCCAACAACAGGCAACACAAGCCAGCGCGCAGCCAACCAAGGCGCCCGACACCCACGGCAGCATGGCCGTGCAACTCCAACTTTCCCTGCTCCAAGATCGCCCCCAAATTCCTTGGAAAGTGGGACGCCCACGACCCACAAGCCCTCGCCCAATGCGAGAGCTGCAGAGTGAGTGCAAGCATGATGCTCTGTGGCTTCCCCCGCAGCGCGCCTTCCCCAAAACGCACGGCCCCTTCCCGTTCAGGCCAACATCTCGACTGCGTCGGCACAGATTCTTGAACAATCTGTGCTTCGCCCAGAAAGCCTCCCGGCGAAATGTTCCGAGTCAATAACGCGCGATCGTTCATCCCTGTACCTGTGGGCATCAGCAGACCGCCTTCATACAAGTCCCGAATTGCAATCGCAATTCTCGTGCAGAGAAAAAACCGCCGCCGGCACTCAATAGGAGACCGTTTGGCGTTGACAAAACTCCCCGAACAAGACGCCTAACCATCGTCCTCACCCAAGTAGCCCAATTGGATCAAGCTCTCGTGTGAGGCCTCATCCAAGGATTCAAAGCCGCCGCCTTGATTGTGTTCGCGTCGCGCTTCCATCGCAGCCCATTCGCGCTTCGCGAGCTCCTTCATGGTGTGGCGCCAACGCGGACGTTTCTGCGCCAAGTTGTCCAACTCGCCCGGATCGGATTCCAAGTCGTATAGCTCGAAGGTGTCGCGATCCACGTTCCAAATGCCCTTCCACATTCCCTGCCGAACTGCGATGTTGCGATCGCCGCGCAATTGCTCCCAGGGTGCAAAGCGTTTGCGTGAATTGATACGCGAAGAGACGACGCGGGGCTCGTCGGCCAGCGCCCCTACCGTGCCCGCAGCCAAATGCTCGTGCCAATCAACACCCGGCAAATCCCCTTGACCGGCCGCGATACCAAGCGCCCCGAGCAATGTCGGCACCAAGTCCACGAGTGACGCCGCTTCCGCCACTCGCGTCCCCCCGAACCGGTCCTGCGGGAATCGAATCAGAAAGGGCACGTGCACCAATTCCTGGTACAGCGATTGATCGTGCAGCCAACCTCCGTGCTCACCCAATTCTTCCCCGTGATCGGCGATGACGACGAACACGGTTTGATCCCAACGGCCGCGATCCTTCAGCTCCGCGACAATCGTGGCAATGCGCGCATCCGAATCGGACACCGAACGGGCATAGATTCGATCCGCTTCTGCTTGGCGCTGGGAAAGTTCCGCGAGCAAACGTTCCTGCTCCGCATCAAAATCGATGCCCGCCGCCCTGTTCTTTGCTTGGTATCCACGCCGCGTCAAATCCCGGTATTCCCTTACTGCTTGGGTGTACCACTCGACGAATTCGAGCTGTTCGCCGCCCAGCGCGGGATCCAGATTGGCGGCCAACTCTTCGGGGCCGTGCGGTTCGGAATTGTGAATGTAGAGGTACAGGGCTTGGTTGCCGGGTACATCGCCAATGAACTCCTGCACGAAGTCTCCACCGGCCTGAATCCGAATGTGCCGGCTGACTTCATACCCGCGATCGAGCGCGCACATGGGCCCGGCAAACGGGTTGTGATAGGCGCTGCGTGTTGCGAAGCCCGATGCGAGCAATCTTTCTGCCAAAGTCGGCATGCTCGCGGGAAGCATGCGCTTGTCGTCAAAGACACCGTGCGCCGCCAAGTGTTGGCCGGAGACGATCGAAGCCACCGACGGCAAGGTCCATGGGCCCGGAGAGCTGGCATTCTCGAAGACCACTGAATCTGCAGCCAACTCCCCCAAAAACGGCGTGAATTCCGCGGGAGAATCGGTGAGCGAGGTGAAATCCGCCCGCAAGGTGTCCACCAGCACAATCACCACATCCGGGAAATCGTCCGCGGAGGAGGGAGCGCTTGGCCCGCACCCAAGCAACGAAATTGCCAACAAGCCCTTAGCGGCGGGCCTCAAGGCTCCGGCGGCGAATGAAAGCATCTCGATGAATTAGGGGGTGCTGTACCCTCGACCTCGACTCGCACAATCCTCACCACTGCGAATCCAAGTCCGTTTGCGCTGTGGAACACACGTAGGGCGCGAGCATGCGTTCCGCGCAAGATTCTACTAAGTCGGAAAATCAATTCCTCTGGAAAAGCCGCATAGCGAAGGAATCCGAGCCAAGGGCCGAACAATACTCAGCTTCGGGAAGAAGCAAATCAGCTCACGACTGACGCGAGGGCCCGGGTTTCGTAGAAAAGGGCCCATGTTGCTCCATTCCCTTCGTTGCGCCTCTTTTGTACTTGCTTTCCTGGGACTCGGCTTGCCCATTTCCGCCCAGAGTCCCATGCGACTTTCGATTCGGGCGCAAGCGTCCCTGATCACCCTTTCGCCCGGGGATGAGATTCACACTTTGTTCGGGCACGGGACGCTGCGCATCTGGGATCCGGCCCAGGAACTCGACGTCTCCTTCAACTACGGAACCTTCGATTTCGACACATATTTCGTTCCGCGCTTCATCTACGGCGAACTCGACTACTACTTGTCCGTTCAATCGACGGAGGCCCTGCTGCAGGAGGCGCACTCGAAGGGCCGCAATGCCTACGAACAAGTCCTGGACCTGGACGCCCGGCAACGCCAGGCATTGTTCACTGCCCTCTTCGAAAACTCACAACCAGAGAATCGCGTTTTCCGCTACGACTTCCTCTTCGACAACTGCTCGACGCGCTTGGTGAAAATTCTGGAAGCTGCGTTGGGCGAAGAATTGCTCTTTCCGCAACGCCCCGACCCGGGCTCCACCTTTCGCGAATTATTGGCCACCCATTTGGGTGCCCAACCTTGGCTGCAATTCGGTGTCGACCTCTTGATCGGCGCCAGCGTGGATCGCGTCGCCACAGACCGCGAGAACTGGTTCTTGCCGGCCAAGCTGATGGAGGCTCTCGAGCACAGCACGATCGACGGTCGGCCGTTGGTCAAGGAGTTCATAACCATTCAATCATTTCCACGCCCCGAATTGCCGCCAAAGGCATGGGACAGCGCGAGCGCTCTAATGTGGCTCCTCTTCGCGCTCGGGGCCGTTCAAGCCTTGGCGGGCAAGCGCACCAAATTATCCGATCGCATCGACGGCACGCTTCTGGCGTTGACCGGCTGCGTCGGCCTGTTCCTGCTGTTGATGTGGGTTGGAACGCTGCACCACGTTACCGCTGACAATTGGAATGTCGCCTGGGCTTGGCCCACACATTTGATCGTCGGCGTTCTCGTTTTCCGTGGATCCAAAGCTCCGTGGCTGCGCGCTTACTTATTGTTTGCAGCGCTTGCCGCAGTCATTTGCGCTCTGGGCGTCGGCATCCCCCAAACGCTTCCCACGGCCGCCCAACCGCTTTGCCTCCTACTCGCCGCGCGCCAAATCGCTTTGCTCAAGAACAGGGCGCAAATCGCCGTTCCGGTCTAAATTGCGTACGAGCCAGATTGACGAAGTTGGGGTCCCCACCTACGGTCGGCCCCATGGAAACGCTCGCAGTATTTACCTTTTTGCTCAGTTTAGTGTGCAATTCGAAGGCGCCGATTGTCTTCGAATATGAACTTAGGACCGGTCCCCACACTCCCGCCGCATTGATTCGCGCTGAAGTATTCGCGCCCGCGCCGAACGAACAGCCGTCGCAGGAGTTGGAATCCGAGGAAGTTCCACCAAGCCCAAGGAACGAAGCACCGGACATCCCCGAAGATCAAACTCCGCATGTTGTCGGGAGAAAGGGTCGTGAGAAACCCTACCCGGTCGCAGAGTTGCCCGAGCAATCGGAGCAACTTTCCGCAGCCTTTCAATCCGTCCTGGCCGGCAGCGAAGTCATCGGATCTATAGACGGACCCGTATCCTGTGCTACGCCGATTCGGCGCGGGGGTTGGCTCATCTCCACCAACAAGGAGCTTTGGAGGTTGAATTCCGAAGATGGGTGGAAGCTTGAGTTCGAAACGGAGGATTGGGCCTTCGAGCGCTGCGCCATTCAATCCCAAGGCAGGACCCTTGATTGCGTTGACTCGGAAGAAACCCGGCAACTCAAGAACGGCAAGGCAACGCCACTGAACTTCTACGCGAATTGGATGTGGCCCCTCAATCGAGGCTTCCTCAAGTCGGAATCGGTTTACCAGGGACCCTATGCCGGTATCCCTGTGATCGACAACAGCGACAGCATCTTGGTTCGAAGGTTTCGCAAGCAAGAAACGACTTTGGCCACGGTTCCCGGGCAACTCGTTGATCGGTTTGTCGTTGACCGAAGTGAAACGATGGCATTGTGCACCCTCGATCAAGTTCACCCCGATGAGTATTGGCTGCTCTCCAAGACCCTGGCCGAAGTCAACTTGGAAACAGGCACAATCAACAAACTGGGAAGCTGGCCAAGCATTCACTTTCTCGCCTCGGCGAAGGACAAGTGGCTCGTCAGCGGCCAGCCGAGTGACGGGCCGAAGGGCATCTATACACTCGAAAGGAATACGCCCAACCCGCAACGCGAGCTCTTAATCAGTGAAGCGAGTGCGAAGGGGATTGAACTCAAAAACGGCGCGCTGCTGTTCTGCTACACAAAACCCTCGGTGGGAAGCGTCTTCGTTTGGACACCGCTCGCAGTGCTCAATGAGTTTGGCCCCTTCTGCAATCCGATCTATACGCAGTTGCTCAACCAGCTCGGATCGGACGCCGCTCCGGAGGCTGGGCTTCTGAGCGTGTTCGAGTCGCAAGCTGCTTTTGACCGCTACTTCGAGCGCGCCAACGAACACGCCGTCAATCAATTCGGGTTGGTCCTTCCCCGCGAGCCGTGGGAGGTCGACCAAGTCTTCACGAACCTCAATTATGACGACCAACTTTCCGGCTCAGGACTTGCACTTGTTGCAACGCTGTTGACGCAAAGTCTCTGCGATCAAGGTGCTGTCATTGTGGAAGGGCCGATCAACCCCCTGGACGCATTTGTGTACGCAGAGGACACGCGCGGGACCGACCATACTTTTGCTATCAGCCCGCTAACGGTTACACAGCAATCACTGCTGACGGAAGACGGCTGGTGGAATCCCAGCGAATCCCTGCTGGAGCAGGCAAACGGACGCAAATTGCTTATTGGTAGTCACCTCGCGTCGATTCAACGCGCTGAAGCGAGCCATGAATCCGTTCCATGGCGCAGCGAGTTGCCGAATTGGGACGCGGACCAGGTGACCGCCTATCTGCATGAGCACGGACGCAATTTTCATCTGCGAAAGCTGGTCTACCAACAGTTGAGCCTTGCACAGCGCAGGGACGTGCTGGCCCAAGTGGCCGAGACGATGGCTTCATCCGAAACAGGGACGGCTTTGGACTACAGCGCCTGGTTAGGCGCCATCAAGGACAGCGAACCCATTCGTCAACACCGACTCTTGGAAGAAGCCGTCGCTCTGTTCCCGGGCGACGCCGCCCTATTTGTGCTGCTCGGGATGCACTACGAACTGGATGGCGACCGGATGGGTGCCGTCCACTGTTATGAGCAAGCACTTGAGTTGGATAGCTGGGGCGATGCGTACGAAGCGGCATCGTTCGCCTTGGATCAAATGCAACTCTGACAAACTTCGGCGCTAGCCTCCTCGCAGCTGAAAGAGCCGATCCACGTTCGACAACGACCCGCTGCGACATCCCGCGCAGCGGCGCCAACCACAGCAATGAACTCAACCACCAGTCTGCTCAGTTTGCTCACGCTC
>JAJDES010000273.1 GCA_029259675.1 Planctomycetota bacterium | reverse complement strand
CCCCCTGTGGTCGAGTGGTTGTTTACGTCAGCGGGATTGCGCAGCACACGGCCAACATGCGAGGCGATGCAAAGTGCTGCCTGACGGTGGCCGCCAAAAGCGATGGGCGCGAGAACGCCCAAGCTCTGGGCCGGGTAACCGTCGTGGGCGATGCCGGACCCGTGCCGGAAGCCGGTTTGGAAATGGTCGCCGAGCGCTACTACAGCTTCTTTCCGGAAGCTCGCACTTACGGTCAGACCCACGACTTCAGCTTCTATTGGATCGAGCCCAAGCGCGTGCGCTACATCGGCGGCTTCGGAATGATCTATTGGGTCGAGGCCGAGGATTGGACGCTGGCCCGTCCGGAGTGGATCGAGTCCCAGGCGGGTATCGTCGAACACATGAACGCGGACCACGGAGATAGTTTGCTTAAGCTTGCCCGGGGCGTGGCGCCCGCTGCCAAGGAGGCGCGCATGCTCACGCTCGACGTAGAGGGCTTTCACATCAGAAGCGATGTGGGAGTCCATTACATCCCGTTTCCAAACGCTGCCTGTACCACGGAAGAGGTACGCAAGGAAATGATAGCGCTTGCACGTTGAGCGATTGCTCTGTTGTGGCAGGCCCGGCCCTAGGCGAATCGATTGGGAACTGATCTAGTCGCCAATGTACCCGAGGTAGCCGAGATTCCTGAGCTCTTGCGTGCCCGAAGTCGCCAATGATTTTGAGTGAAGCTCTTGGACGGATTGATTTTCCGGGTACTCCTCCGCCAGCCAAGCATAGTGAAGGGCGGCGCCGTCCCAGCGTTGCATGGCTTCCATCACATCGCCGAGGAGAAGTAGAGCGGGGAGTCGCTCTTGGTAGCCTGGATAGTCCGCCTTGAGCGCGGACAGCAAGTCGTAGGCGCGATCTAGCTCCCCAGCTTTCCTGTGTGCCTTACCCAATTCGTGCATAAGGACGGGGGACTCGGAATTGTCCGAGCTTTCGACCAATCGAGCGTTTAGCAGTGCTATGGCTCGTTGCTCTTGCCCCTGACTTTGCAACTCTTGCGCGCTTTGAACGACATCTTTGAGGATCGGACCCGTCGATTTAAACTTCAAGCCGCCAAAGGACATCCATAGGGATGCACAAAGCAAGAGCAATGCGGCCAAGGTAGTTATCAAGCGCCATGGTCTTGGCTTCTTCGCAGGCTGTACAGAGTGAACGGAGGCTTGGAGAATCCTATTGGCAATGTGGTCCGGAATATCCGCAAGCGGTGAGCTCGCATCGGCGCGCAAAATTATGTGTTGCGCCGCAAGGCTCTCACGGCATTTTGTGCACTCCTCGCAATGATTGCGTAGGGCCTCCGCCTCTTGTTCGGGAAGTTCACCGGAAAGGTAGTCAATGAACTTCGCGTTGATTTGTTCGCAGCTATTCATGGGCGGCCTCCGATGGGGATGCCATTTCTGAGCGTAGCAAGTGCCTGAGCCCTTCGAGTGCATAGCGCATGCGACTCTTGGCTGTGGCCAGGCGAGTGCCGGTGATCTGTGCAATGCTGGCGAAATCCAGACCGGCTCGTTGTCGAAGCAAGAAGACTTCGCGTTGTTCTTCCGGGATGTCGCAAAGGGCGGATTGGATGGACCGATTCAATTCTTCGGCTTGCGAGCGATTGGATGGATCGTTGTCCGGAAACGATTGCGATTCTCGGCTGCTGCGATCGTAGGCGAAATTGGCAGGCAGATTTGATGGGCCGGCCTCTACCTCAGTTTCACTCGGTGCGACCGGTAGGGTCCTTTTTCGGCGCGAGTCCGTAATGGCATTGCTGGCAATGGTGAACAACCATGCTCGGAATTTGCCTTCGGGCTTGTAGTTTGTTCGGTTGCGGATGACGCGCATGAAGACCTCCTGGAATAGGTCCTCGGCCAGGCCTTTTTCTTGAGTGCGTTGCATCAAGAAAGTGAATAGAGATTTTCGGTAGCGGTTGAATAATTGTTCGAAGGCCTGACTGTCGCCGTTTGCATAGGCTCGCATCAGCTCCGCATCGGACAATGATTTGGGATGTTGAGGCATGGGCGTGACTTGTCAGCCGCCCAAATAGCCCAGAGATTGCAACTCTGTACCCAATTGGAGGTTCCGCGACGCCTTGCGGTCGTGGCGAGTGCGTTCGATGTCCTCGATGATGCGGGCCATGTTTTTCAGCATGCGTTCCAAATCTTGGCTATGCAAAAGCACTGCGTTTTGGTGCAGGCATTGCTCGCGCCGCGCGCGAATCATGGCGGCAGCTGCGTCAAACTGCCCCGCTTTTTGCAATTCCATCGCTTCATCCATGCAGACTGCATTTTGCACGATTTCCGCTTGGACCAGTACAGGGATACTGCGTGAGCGTTGCACGAGTACCGAGTCGTCCGAGAACTGGATCAGGTTTGGGGAAGCGAAGGCGCTGGTCTTGGTTTCTGAGTCGCAGCGCCGGTAATGCAGGCTGGTGGCAGCCAGCTGCCGCGATTCGCCCAAGGCGCCCGCAATGCGCAAGCGCAAAACCATTTTGCGCCGCTCGCCACTGGAGAGATCCCGGGTGGGAATGACAAGTTCTTGGCCCGCACGCGTGTAGTCGTAGCCAAAGACATCGAGTACCTCGACCCCGTCCGCAAGTTGGATGCGGAACTCCAGCTCGCGCGCAACGATGCGAGTCAATTTGTCCAACTCGTGATCGAGGTGCTGGCCGACGTCCTCCGTATTGCCGACGTAGTAGTAGCTGCCTCCCGCTTTGTGGGCGATGCCCGCAAGCAGATCTTCATCGTAGTTGATGCCGAGCCCCATGGTGGAAATGTTGACGCCCTTGTCGCGGCACAACCCGGCGCGAGCCTGGATCTGAAACGGCTCGGTCACGCCCTGGTTTGCAAGGCCATCCGAAAGCAATAGCACTCGATTGATGCGTTGCGAGTCAAAGTGCTTGAGCACTTCTTCGTAACCGGAGAGCATTCCTCCGTGAAGATTGGTCGCGTTGCCCGATTCAATGGAGCGAATCGCGTGCCGAAATAGCTCAGCCTCCCTCACGGGAGTGGCTTCAATCGCCGTGTGAACGTGATCGTCGTAGGTCACGATCGACAGCAAATCGTCGGGGTGCATGCGGCCGACCAGTTGCTCGGCGGCGGCCTTGGCGTGGATGAGCTTGTCTTCGGATCCCATCGATCCGCTGCGATCGATAACGAGTGCCAAGTTGATCCCTAGGCGTTGCGCTTGGGGCAGCTCGGCCGCCTGGAGATCCACGTGTACGAAAACTTCCCGCTGAGCTCCGGCCAGAAGCACTGGGTGGCTGACTTGGCTGGTGAGCTGCAGGACTTCGCCATCGAAGTTAGGCGGCGGAGTTTGGTCGAGGCCGTGACCGCTGTGGCTAGTCCCGGACGGGTCTTGAGCAGCCATCGCGGCCAGGCCCAGGGCCATAAAGAGCGAGATGCCCAGTGCGGGGCCCAGATGCATTTTTCCCATGTTGTAGGTCTCCATGGGGTTGGAAACGAGTGACTCGCTGCAAAGACCTACGGAGCAAGGAAAAATTTGTGCCGGGTCCTGGTGGCGGCCT
>JAJDES010000272.1 GCA_029259675.1 Planctomycetota bacterium | reverse complement strand
CGCGGGGAGTTCGTCACTTCGGAAAATGATGATGTCGCCTTGCTGTCGCGGGCACTTATTAGTGTGCCGCGGTGCATGAAGTGGCGAACTCCCCTCGAGTCCCGGACCGTTTGGTCCAACTTGGATGCGAACTATGCTTTTTTTCCGCGCCCTAGGCTAGCTTGTCTTTGACTGCTTGCGATGGTTCAGCTTGCTCAGCCTGGGCCGCAAGCTCAGGATTGGATTTATCTGCGGAACATGCGCTGCTGCTAACGCCGTCCCATCTCCATCCGCGGCCGCGCAACATCCAAGCTGCGGTGCGCCAAAGGATGTGCAAGTCTAGACTCAAGCTCTGCTTGCGGCGGTAGTCCTCCGACATGAGGAACTTGCGCTGGTAGGCTTCGATATCGTTGCCCGTGTAGCCTTGGGTGATTTGAGCGTAGCCCGTAATGCCCGGGCGAACGGCCATGCGCTGACTAAACCCTGGGATCTGCTCACTGGCCCAGCTTTCGATTTCAACCATTTCCGGTCGTGGGCCAATAAAGGACATTTCTCCACGCCAAACGTTGATGATTTGACCCAGCTCGTCCAAGTGAGTGTTGCGCAGAAAGCGCCCAAAGCTCGTAACACGCAGGCGATCGGCCCCACTTCCCCAGGACCCGAACGCATTTTTTGTTTCGCGCATCGTGCGAAACTTGATCATTCGAAAGGTTTCGCCGCGGAAGCCCACCCGATCTTGGACAAAGAAGATTTGCTTGAGATCGCGGAAGATTAGCCAATTGCCGAAGGCCACCATGCAACCCAACAAGATTGCGGGGACCAGCGTAAGCAGCATCAGAGCCAAATCAAAAAGCCTCTGTCCCCAGCGCCCGTAGCTCGTTGAGGGTCTCAGCTTTTCCCAATCGATTTCGTTTGAATCCGATCCTGTAGCTTGAGCCGCTTGCGCGAGTTCCGGCTCTGCCACGGGGCCAACGGTGTCCAGCAATTGCGCTGGCTCGGCGGTATGCATCAGAAGCCGCAGTTGGCCCGCGGTCCTGCAATTGGCGCCGCGAAATGAGCCGGATTCGCTTTGAGTGCGCTGGGCAGACTGAGAGATGGATGCCATAGAGAGATGAGGCTTCGGGGGCCTGCATCCCCTTTCGACCGAGGCCCAGCGAGGATTTAGGGACTTTCGCCCGCATTGGTCCCGCCAGTCCCTCCCGGCGCCACCCGAGTGGCATTGCGCCAGATTTACTGCGTGTGTCTGAAACGGCGCTCGACGGGCTCCTGGGACGCTCTCCGGGGCCCGCCACGCGTATTTGCCTGTCCTGGGCCCTATTTTCAATTAGGCGCCCCATACCCGAGCCAAAGCATCCCAGGCCAGCGGCCCCCTCGGTCAAGGCTGCAATTCGCAACCGCCCCCCCTCCCTCGAAGGTCTCCCACGGGCGCTGCTGGAACTCGCGGCCCAGAAACAAAAAAAGCTCCCCGCGAGTTCGGAACGAACTCGCGGGGAGCGAAAGTCTTGCGTCAGTCTCGCCTCCCCTACGGGAGCGGGACCACCTGCATTGTCGCGCTTCCGCTGAGGCCCTCTTCGTCGCTGACGGTCAAAGTAACCTTCGTGGGCGTGGCTACATTGAACTTGTGCCAGACCTTGTCACCCATCGCGGAGGAACCATCACCGAAGTCCCAGAAGTAAACCAGGTCACTGCCCTCGGGATCACTTGAGTCGCCTCCCATGAACTTGACGGACTGGCCCAGCTCGGGATTGATCGCACCATCAACTCCAGGAGTGAAGATGGTTTCAATCACGCCCGTGGGGGCTTCATTGTCAACCGGGACGGCCGGCGGGAACTCGGGATCATCAGCACCCGTGTTGAAGAAGTCACCGTTGAATTGCTTCTCGGTACTTTCCCACAGGCGGCGTCCACCGGCGGGGAAAATGATTGAGTTGCTGATGGCTCCTAAAAGGGCGGGATCGGGAATGCTTTCTTCGGACGAAGTGGCACTCACGCCGCGAATAATGGCCCAACCTGTTTCCAGATCGTCGTCATTATCGCAGTTGATGTCCAAATCGGTCGGATCGTCCAGCATATTCGACTTCAGGAACTGAGGCGTGAAGACCGGACTAACGGTCGACAGGGTTTCCTCGAACCAGCAGCGGAATGCCAGAGTTGCGGAAAGGGGCAATTCGTTGTCGTTGAAAACGTCGAAAGCCACATTCGCCGTGAATTCAAATCCACCCGACAAATTGAGCAACACGAGCGAAGAGCGGATCTCCGAAGTGAAGGCGTCGATGTAGATCTCGTCCGGGACGCCCTCGTACTCCAATCCGTCGAAGTCGAGCTGCCCGTCGCCATCAAGGTCGGTGAGCATGCCCTCATCGAGGGGAGAACTGAAGGGAATCGCGTTGATGTAGTAGACCACACCCAGTTGACCCAGAATCAGCTCAGAGCCGATCAGACGGTTGTGCGACCACGGGGACGCAAAGGTCTCGGGATCGGTTGCCGAAATGACCAAGTAACCCTCAGCGCCTGCAGTTGCGTTGTGGCAACTACTGAGCAGTGAAAGCACGTCGGCCGGAGTCACGGTTTCCACGCGGTCGAAGACCGAGCAAACTTCGGGATCGAAGGGATCGGGCGGATCGCCGCCCAAGCTTGAACTGGTGTTGACGTACTCGTAGTGGAGATTTGTTGTCCCCCCCAGCGAGCCGGGAACGGCCGGAGTCAAGCTCGTGTTGGTCACAGAGATCACGGTAAAAATACCGGGACCCTGGGGCACCGACGAACGGTGGTAGGGATAAACCAGCACACTGCCCGGACGCAGGCCGTCCGCCTCAGGTGCCGGCGCTAAGACCGCCGCCAAAGCAAGGGCAGCAGCAAAGCGAAGAGGCGCTCTCATGTTGAATTCCTTGTTGATCTTATTGCTGCACATGGCTTACTCCTCCTCCGGGTCGTCATGACCAGTTTTGAAGAAGTCACCGTTCTCTTGCAGTTCGGGGCTTTCCCACAAACGACGGCCGCCGAAGGGAAGGATTCCCTTGGCATAGGCACCCAAGAGAGCCGGGTTCTGAATCGACTCAACGTCCGAGAAGGCGTTCATGCCGCGAATACGGCACCAACCCGTTTCCAGGTTGCCAACGTTGTCGCACGTGAAGTCGAGTTCGTTGGGATCGTGCGGCGTATTATTCTCGAGGAATTCGATGGTGAAGATGGGGCTTATGTCCCCGATCAACTCCTCCATCCAACAGCGAAAGGCGATCGTGGTTGACAGCGGGAACTCGTTGTCGTTCCAGATGTCGAAGGCCACGTTCGCCGTAAAAGCGAATCCGCCGGTCATGTTGATCAGGATCAACGATGAGGAAATACCGCCGGTGAAGATATCCAGATAGAGGTCATCCGGAATGCCTTCGTATTCGACGTTGTCGAAGTCCAGCTCGCCATCATTGTCCATGTCCGTGGAGGCACCCTCGTCCGCAATCGCGTCAAAGGGGATGGCATTGATGAAGTAAACCAAACTTGAGCTCTGAACGACCATCTCCGAACCCATGAGATAGTTGTGAGACCAAGGTTGCTTGAATTTAGTCGGGTCCAATGCCGTGATGACCAAGTAGCCCTCTTGCCCCGGAGAGGCGTTGTGGCAGTTGGTCAAGACCGAACGGGTGTCGGCCGGCGTGAGGTACTCGACGCGGTCCACAACCTGACAATCCAACGGCAGTTGGCTGTTGGCAGGGTTGGCGACCGTGTTCACGTACTCCCAGTGAACCGATGTGGATCCTCCCAAGCTGCCGCCCACGGAGGGAGTCAGATTGGAATTGGTGACGCTGACGACGGAAAAAAAGACGTTTCCCTGGGGGTCGAAAGTCGACGAGCGCTGAATCGGATAGATCAGCACGCTGCCCGGGGTTAGTCCATCTCCAAGCGCCGCGGGTGCCAGTGCGGCCAACAGGCCCGCGGCCAATAGGCGGCTAGCCACGCTCATGATGTGTGCTCCAAATGGTGTTGCCTGTAAATCGCCCGGGGCCCCTGCAAGGTCTCTCTTCCTCGCCGAATGAGTCCGAACGATCCATTCTTGGGGTTGGCGATTCTTCTAGTACCGGTACAACTTCTCATTTCCATCTAGATTCCGCAATGGCGTTTCGCCAAGCCTTCTTTTCGGGGGTACATTTTCCCCCCACTCCGAGTACCAAAAATCGATTTGAGGCTCGCCATACGCTCCCAGAGTCCAATTGCAGCCTTTTGTATCATTCCGGCGCGACGGCTCGAATTGATGCAACGCGAGCCTCAAAAGGTCGAATTAGAAGTCGCTCCCGATTCGGAAGCAGATAAGTGCTGGGCCCAAAGGCGATGCAGCGCCCGATTCCAAGCTCCAGCACTAGCTCGATCAAAAGGACTCTTCCAACCATTCAAAGTGGTCATTCCCTTTGGCCGCTGAAAATGGCCCATGGAATTGGCTCAATGCGAGGCCCGCGCCAATCGATGAGTGGTCATGGGGAATCCGAATCACGGCTCGGCAGGCTCAAAAGACGCGTGGCTTCAGCACCACCACCGCGCTGCAAAGGCCGCAATGGCCCCAGCGGGACCGACCACAGAGATGCGAGTTCCTAGATCCGAGGGCCCCAATTGCCGCCGGCAGCTGCCCCTCGTCCCCCACAACCTCGGCGAGCGAAGCCAATGACTGCTTGGATTGTAGGCGACATCCACGGTTGCGCCCGAGAGCTAGAGGCCCTGATCGACGCCATCGATTTGGGAGCGGACGATCGCTTGATTTGTGTCGGTGATCTCTTTCACCGTGGACCCGACCCCGTTGGAGTGATGGACATCCTGCAGGATGTGGGCGCTCAATTCGTGCTTGGCAATCACGAGCTGCGCGTGCTTCAACGCTGCAATTTGGCTCCGCGCATGGCCGACGTTTCCGATCGGCCCCCCTTGCGAACGGAGTTCCCGCCCCTGGAGGCGCAGGACTTTGCGGGCGACGGCGATCGCCCTTGCGAAGTGCCCGCTGAAGATCGCGCCCGTTGCTTGACCTTTCTGCAAAGCTACGCGGGCTTCTACATTGCGAGCACCCAACTGGAGGGCGCGGCAACGACGCCCGACGGCCGCCCCTGGTGGGTGGTCCACGCCGGCATTCAAGCCGGCCGGCCACTGGAAGCCAACTCCATTCGCACGCTTACCCGCGCGCGCCGAACGGGCGCCCGAGGCGAACCCTATTGGTACGAAAACTGGCACGGCCCGGCCCTGGTTCTTTTCGGGCACACGCCGGGGCGCGTCCCGCGGGCGCGCATGTCGCGCAACAAGTTGGTTGCGCTCGGACTCGATACTTCCTGCGTCTACGGCGGGAGCTTGACCGCTTACGCACCGGAGATTGATGAAGTCCGCTCCGTTGGAGCGATTCAAACTTACGCCCGCGTTTGACCCGCTAGCCGTGCACGCGTGCAACACGCTGCCACAAACGCCGAGGCGTATTCGCGTAAGTCAGTACTCGAAACGCAATTGCAACCCGAAGTAGGGCTCCGGGTCTGTTTCGATTTCCCCCGCCGAAAAACCCGAGCTGCTGCGCGTCGTGAATTCGCGCCACAGCAAGTAGCCGGCGGTTAGGTCCAAACTGGTGTTGGTTGAGGGGCGCCAGCGCAGGCCGCTGAACGCTTGAATCGATTCATCGCGCAACACACCGCCGGGAAGTGGATTGTTGTCGTTCAATCGGTATTGGCGCTGATCGTAGATGGCACCTAAGGAAAGGTCCCAGTTGCTTGACAACTTGCGTCGCAGGCTGACGCTGGAACCTTCGGAAACCAGCTCCGTATTCTCATCGAGCTGCCATTCAAATCCAAGGAACGGCACCACCCAGGGATCATCCTCGAGTCGCGTTCGCATCCCCAAGCCGACGGTGATGGTCAGGTCGTCGTGCACCTCGTAGCGCAGGCCGCCCAAGCCGCCGATTGAAAGTGCATCGCCGAGATCCACATTGTCTTCGCCGCCGAGGTAAAACTCAAAGCCCGCGAACCATGCGCGGCGATTGACTTGCTGGCTGAGGACCGACATGCCCAGGGCCGTTTCGTAAACGTCATTGAAGGGGTCGCTGCTGCCGGCTATCAGAGAAGTCGCGCCCTTGAAATCGTAAAAGGAAGCCTCGGTATGCAACGAAAAGATGACGTTTGAGCCGCCATCCAGTTCGCGTCCGATCAGTGCATCCCACCCCATGCGCTGCACGCTCGCTTGACCAGCACCGTCTTCGAAGTCCGCAGTGCCCCATGACTCCGCTCTCACATCAAAGCGGAAGTAGCGCGCGCCCTCGACTTCCCGGGCTTTCTCCGCCCTCCCGTCGCCGGCCACAGAGGCATGGCTCGCACCGCTTTGAAACAACCCTTCCTGGGTACGCCGAGCAAATTCAGCTCCCGCCTCGGGCAGGCGTGCCAAGCGCGGCATCGGACGCACATTGGATTGAGCGCTGACGACGCTTTCCGCTCCGAAAAGTAGAGCCCACAGCAGCACGCCAAGGGAGACCAACAATCTCCTCTTGCTCATTTTGGTGGCTCTAAGTAGGAACATCGTCTTCAAGCGCAAAGCCTGCTTTCCGGGCCGCGGTTGCCCATTTGCGCCAGGCTGGCCGACAGCGTCCGAGCAACGCGCGCCCGGATCCGCTGGCAACTCCCTCAGTGGAAAACTATCCCGCGCTCGGCGCGCGGCGGGGCAACCTCAAAAAGTCCCCTTTCGAGGCCGACACAGCTGCCTTTCCGGGCGCTGCAACGGCTGGTTTCGCGCCTGTGCAAGATTCGTCTCGATTCGGGTCGCGGGCGAAGGTTTCAATGGCGCCATGACATCAGGATTCCTTGACCACCCCGATTGCCTCGCCCACGACACGGGCCCTTCCCACCCCGAACGCGCCAGTCGCCAAACGGCGGTGCGCGCACACTTGGAGCGCACTGGATTGCTGGCGGAGCTCGAACTCGATCGCCCCGAGCCGGCCGATGAAAATTCCATATTGGCTGTGCACGGTCGCGAGTACTTGCAACTCGTTCAAAGGGAAGCCCAGACGGCGAGCACCCGACTCGATCCCGACACAGTGGCCGGTCCGGGCTCGGAACGCGCTGCGCGGCTCGCTTCGGGCGGTGTGCTCAAGGCCATCGCGCGCGTACGAAAAGGAGATTGGAGCAACGCCTTTGTGGCCTGCAGGCCGCCCGGGCATCACGCTGAGAAGGATCGCGCCATGGGCTTTTGCCTGTTCAACCATGTCGCCGTGGGAGCTCGCTACTTGATTGAGCACGAGGGTCTGGAGCGAGTGGCCATCGTCGATTGGGATGTGCACCACGGCAACGGCACGCAACACAGCTTTGAGAAGGACAGCCAAGTCTTCTACGCCAGCCTGCACCAATATCCTTTTTATCCCGGTACCGGCGCCGCCAATGAGCGCGGTATCGGAGCCGGAGAGGGAGCAACGCTCAACTTGCCCATGGCCGAGGGCAGCGGCGATTCGAAGTGGATGCAAGCCTTTGAAAACGCGCTTCTGCCCGCCCTAGAAGCATTCGATCCCCAGTTCCTTATCATCTCCGCGGGCTTCGACGGACATCGCGATGATCCATTGGCCGGCCTCGAGCTAAGCAGTCAGACCTATAAAGAAATGACCCGCGGACTCGTGCAACTCTGCGAACAACGCGCTATCGGGCTGGTCTCAAGCCTCGAAGGCGGTTATGACCTGGAGAGTCTCGGCAACTCAGCCTGCAGCCATGTCGAAGCGCTCTTGGAAGCCAAGCCCCGAACGAATTCGGGGCAGGCGCTTCACCCCCATCAACCAGGCTCTTAAGCGTGCGACTCTCACCCATCAATCACGATCGCGATTCGGCCGGGATGAAGTACGTCTATCCGGTCGTCTCGCGCCGTGCGCAAGGCGTTTCGGTCGGCATCAATCTGAATCCGAACAACCGCTGCAATTGGCGCTGTGTGTATTGCCAAGTACCGGGATTGACGTACGGCAAGGCGCCCGCCATCGATGTGACGCTTTTGCAAGCAGAGCTACACAGCATGCTCGAGGCCTTGGTGGAAGGCGACTACATGCAAAAGCATGTCCCAGAGTCATCGCGGCGCTTGAACGACATTGCCTTCTCTGGAAATGGCGAACCCACGTCTTCGACTAAGCTCGAAGGCGCTATTCAAATCGCCGCCATGGAATTGGACGGGTTCAAGCTGCTCGGCAAGATCGACATGATCTTGATTACCAACGGCTCATTGATTCACAAGAGTCGGGTGCAAAGCGCCTTGAAATGCCTGGAATCCCACGGCGGTCAGGTTTGGTTCAAAATGGATACGGCCACCGATGCCGGCTTGCAAGCCATCAACTCCGCCACCAAGGGCGCGGAACTTCAGATGCAAAATTTGGCCATTGCGGCCGAGTTGTGCCCGACTTGGATTCAAACCTGTGTCTTTGCCAGGGATGAGCAGCCACCTTCTGAGTTGGAACAATCCGCCTACCTTGGGGCGCTCAAAAAGTTGGCTACCGACAAAGGTAAACTCCAGGGAGTCTTGCTCTACGGCCTCGCGCGCCAATCCCATCAGCCCGAGGCGGACAGCCTGTCGGCCCTGCCGGTTGAGTGGTTGAACTCCTACGCCCAGCGCATTCGCGATTTGGGAATCGCAGTGCGCGTGAACGCTTAGCCCACTCCGAACGGCTCATGGGGCACGCGGCCTGCCTCAGCCTGGGATGCGCTTCAGGCCCGGCCGGCCCGATTTCGATAGCCATGTTCTGCCCTTGGGGCAGATCCAAATTCACTTGGGGGGAGTTAGGGAGACCAACATGGAAATCAACACGGACCGTTCCGCTTCGAATTTCAATGACCGCCGCGCTGAGATCGACACGCAAAAGTCACAGCGCTTCGCCGGTTCCGGCTCCAAGCGTGGAGATGCGAGTGTCTCCGACGCCGAGCAGCCGAGCGACCTCAACACGCGACTGTCCAAACCTGTGGATGATGTCGACATTTCCGACGAAGCCCGCGCCATGAAAGAGCGCGAGGAGAGACAAGCGGACTGAAGTGAGCGGTCCATGGCCGAATCGGAGTCGGCCCCAGCGCTTCGCTCCCTGACATTTAGCCGTCCCGCGATTGCTGCATTTGCGCCCCGCGGGCGCGAGTAGCCAAGGCGCTGCGAGGAGAGTCTCAAAGTTTGTGGCGTTCGAAATTGCCGGCGCTCTCCAGGCCGGGAATGCACCGATGCCCAGCGCAATCGCCCCCCGGAGCACGGCTTGGGCCGCGATTGACGCCCGTTGGTCCGCTTTTTTAGGAGGGCCGGGCCTACCAAAGGCCGTATCTGCACGGCGCAGGAATCCCGCTTAAGCTCGTCCGATTGAGCAGTCGATGTCTTGATCCGAGCCCCCCGTTCGGGAGACTTTGGCCGTCCCTACTCGGCCTTGTTCGGCTCCAGCGAACTTTCCCCAAAAGCCGGCACCCCCTGTCGGAGTCCACGCCGTGAGCGATTCGAATAAGAAGTCTTTCGTCAACCTGCTGCAGGAATTTTCCATTCCCCTTATTGCCGGGGTCTTCGTCGCCCTGTTATTGGCCAACCTCGCACCCGGTTGGTATGAGCATTGGTTGGGCGCTGGACACGATTCTTGGCACATCCCCGGCGTCACCATCTTCGGGCACCACTTGTCGGTGCACTTTTTGGTCAACGACATCTTCATGGTCTTCTTCTTCGGCATCGCAGCCAAGGAGATCGCTGAAGCTTGCTTGCCCGGCGGAAGTTTGAACCCGCCCAAAAAAGCCATCAATCCGTTGATCGCGACGGCCGGCGGCGTCCTCGGTCCGGTTGCCGTCTTCTTCGGCGCCCTGGCATTGACCTACAAGGCCGGGGCCTTCCCGGAAGACACAAGCCTGGCCAGCTTGCAACGCGGCTGGGGTATTCCCACCGCAACGGACATCGCACTCGCATGGCTCGTGGCCCGCACCGTTTACGGCAAGGGTCACCCGGCGATCAACTTCCTGTTGTTGCTCGCAGTCGCGGATGACGCCATCGGTCTGGGCATCATCGCCATTTTCTACGGCGACCCCGCCGCGCCCGCAGCACCCGCATGGCTCGGACTTGTGGCACTCGCCATGGGCATTGCCTACGCCATGCGACGGGCCAATGTTCAGAATTGGAAACCGTACATTTTGGTCGCGGGCCCGATTGCATGGACCGGTTTGATGCTGGCCCATTTGCACCCCGCTTTGGCGCTGGTCTTCATCGTGCCCTTCTTGCCGGGACCCAAGCGCGACACCGGCTTATTCAAAGACTCTGACGAAGTGGACGAAATGGGCGCAGAAGCCGCCCACGCGGCCGGCGTGCATCACTCGCCCCTGCACAGCTTCGAACACGAGCTCAAAGCCTTCGTCGACTTCGGTCTGTTCTTCTTCGCCTTGGCCAACGCCGGTGTGCAGTTTGGCGGCATCGGACCGATGACGTGGGTAATCCTGGGCTCATTGGTCGTCGGCAAAACAGTCGGCATCACCTTTTTTGCATGGGTTGGAACCAAAGTGGGCTTCCCCCTACCCAACCGCATGGGCATGGGCGAACTCGTCATGGCCGGCTTCATCGCCGCGCTCGGACTCACGGTCGCACTCTTTGTTTCCGGTGCAGCCTTCCCCACCGATGCCGCGCTGCAGGGACAAGCCAAAATGGGCGCCCTGTTCTCCGGCTTGGTGGCTTTCGCCGCGATCTTGCTCGGGCGCATGTTTGGCCTCGGCAAGGGACAAGCTACCGTTGCGGAGTCAGGCACAGTGGCCGAGCAAGCTTCGACTGAGAACACTCCGCCTCTCACGGCCCGGCAGCCCAATCCGCCGGCGGCACTGCCCCGCACCAAAAAAACAGAGTCTGAAAACACGACACCGAAGTAGTCGCCGCAGGAGGCCTTGTTCGCAGTCAAGGCCCGCTCGCAGCTCAAAATCAGACCCCCGGACGGCTCCTAATCAGGCGCCAAATCGAGGGTCTGATTTGTTTTTAAGGGTCCGCGTTTGAACGTCGTGCCGTCGGGGTTTTGAACAAGAATCGTTACGGCGTCGTCCTTGGCACCCAAACCAAACGTAAGCGTGGATTCCGAATGGGATAGGTAACTGGAACCGCCGCGATAGGTGCGCGTCTGGGTCCGCCCAAAGCTATTGAGCTCTACCCGTGCCCCGGGACGCAGTCCCTTGATGCGCAGCCAATGAACGCTGCCGTGGGAAGTGGAATCCCGCGCCCAATCATTGCGCAGGATCGCGGGCGCCGCTCCGTTTTGGGTGAGCACCAAGTCCAGATCCCCGTCGCCGTCGAGATCGCCCGAAACCAATCCGCGCCCCACAAAGGTTTCGGAAAAGCCCGGTCCGGCCATGTCGCTGACATCGCTGAAAGCGCCTTGCTCCGAACCGCGAAAGAGCTGCGGCCGTTGCGCATGCCTTTCAGCGGGGGAAAAGCGCTCGATCTCCGGTTCCAAATGTCCGTTGGCCAACACCAGATCCAAGTGGCCATCCAAGTCCAAATCGGCAAACAAGACGCCGAAGGTCAGGGGCGTCGTCGTTGCCAGAGCCAATCCCACGCGCTCGGCTATGGGCCGGAAACCCTGACCCGTGTGGTGGTAAAGCGACATCGGCTCCGTGCCGAAGTTTCCAATCGCTACGACGGCGGCGTCGAACTCGTCGTTCCCAAGCTCTGCGACGTCAATGCCCATGCCCGCCCGCGCGCGGCCGTTTTCGTCGTAGGCAATGCCGCTTTGCAAGCCGCGCTCTTCAAAACTCAAGTTGCCGCGATTGTGAAAGTAGAAATTCGGTTGCGTGTCGTTGGCGACGACCACGTCCATGCTTCCGTCGCGATCAAAATCCCACAACCCGACGCCCAGGGCTTTGCCGCTGTGCGTAAGCAAACCTGCGGCTTCACTCCCGTCCATGAAGGTCCCGTCACCTTCGTTGACGAACATGCGCGAGGGCAAACCCGGATAGCGGTCGGGAGTTGTGAAAGCCTTGCTGTGCCCGTCCAACGTCGTGAATATTTCGGTCTCCGGGGTCCACTGCACATAGTTGGCGACGAACAAATCCAAGTCGCCGTCATTGTCAAAATCGGCGAAGGCACAGGCCGTGGACCATTCCTCGAATTCATCGCCGTCGCCGTTGCGCCAATGGCCGCCGGCTACACCGATTTCCCGTGCCGTTTCCTTCCAGGTCGCGCGATCGTTGCGCAGGAGTGCGTTGCGGCCAACCGCCGTAATGTAGATGTCGGGGTCGCCATCCCCCTCCACATCTCCCACCGCGCAGCCCATGCCCCGCAGTCGCACGCGCGCCAAATCCCCCTCGGGCGCACGCGTGAACTGACACGCTCCTCGCCCCAGATAAAGGTCGCTTGCCGGCCCCAATCCTTCAACCGGCCAAATATCCTGGCCCGCACGGGGCGCCTGTGAATCGATCAAGTACAGGTCCAAATTTCCATCGCCGTCGGCATCCAGCAGTGCCGCGCCGGCCCCCATGGCTTCCGGCAAAAACTTGTTCCCTTCACCACCGGTGTGGTGCACGAAGTCCACTCCCGATTCAGCCAGCACGTTCACAAAACGGCGTTCAAAGATGATTTCCAATGTGGAAGCGGACTCTCCAGCATGCGCCTTTATTGCAGCTTTCGATGAAGCTGGCGTCTCACCATTGTCCGGCTCTGCCGGCGAGCAAGCCACAGCGACAAGCGCACCCAGTCCGAGCAAGCGCTTCACTCCTTACTTCCTCCGCCGTCGCTGGAAAGTCCGTGCTTGCGCAAGTAGTAGCCCAAATTGCGGGGGTCCACCCCGAGCATCTCCGAAGCTGCGCGTTTGACTCCCTGGGAGCGTTCAAGTGCCGTCATGATCAACTCGCGCTCGAGTCGATCCATGCGCACACGCAAGTAAAGATCATCGTCGCCGGCTGAGGTTTGCTGGGCGGGCCCGGACTCCAAGACACTGCGCAGCACCTGAGCATTGAGAGTTCCGTCCGAGAAAATTCGCGCTCGTTCGAGCACATTGCACAACTCGCGCGCATTGCCGGGCCACGCGTAGGATCGCAGGACCTCCAAAGCCGACTCTTCCAGAGCCTGCGCCTTGGAATCTGTGCGCTGCAAGAAGCCCTGGGCAATCGGAGCGATATCTTCACAGCGTTCGCGCAGGGCCGGCACGTGCACGGGGAAAATGTTCAAGCGATAAAAAAGATCCTTGCGGAACTCCCCGGCTTGCACGCGCTCTTCGAGATTTTCATTGGTAATCGCCAACACGCGCACGTCGGCATGTCGCGAACGCGATTCACCCACAACTTGGTACTCACCCGATTCGAGCACGCGCAGGAGTTTGGCCTGCATCGCCAGGGCCAAGGTCCCCACTTCATCCAGTACCAAAGTGCCACCTTCAGCCTCCGCGAATCGCCCTTCACGGTTGCTGGCAGCTCCGGTAAAAGCCCCTTTCACGTGGCCGAAAAACTCACTTTCGAACAGCGTTTCCGGGATCGCCGCACAGTTGACGCGCACACAGGCCTTGGCTGAACGAGCACTGGCTTGATGGATGGCGAGGGCCACCAGCTCCTTTCCCGTTCCG
>JAJDES010000271.1 GCA_029259675.1 Planctomycetota bacterium | reverse complement strand
CAAAATCATGGCGGCGTGGGTGCGAGCTTCCTGGTCGCCGGGCATCTCGGTCAAGCGGTCGCGAGCCACGGAAATAGCTTGGTCGGCGACTTCGAGAGCCTCCTCGTAGCGATCCAATCGGCGCAGGACGCAATACAGGTGCTCGTAGGAGCCCATGTGGGTGGGCCTTAGCGCAATGGCCCGACGCAGCAGGGGAGAGGCTGATTTGAAATTGCCCTCGCGGGCCAAGAGCGCACCCAACAATCGGTGAGCGAGGAACTCGTCGTTGTTGAGCTGAATCGCCATGCGATATTCGCGCTGCGCATTGTCGATGCGGCCCGTAACCGAACTAGCAAAGCCCAGGGACGTGTGGGCTTCGGCGCAACTGGGATCCAGGGTTTGAGCTCGTCGCGCCGATTCGATTGCCTCATCGATGAAGGTGCGGTCGCCGTCGAAGTAAAGGAACTTGTGCACAAGCGCCTCGGCCAGGCCGGCGTGGGCCAGGGCGCACGAGGAATCGGCTTCGATCGCTCTTCGCAGCGTGCTGATGGCGGCCATCAACTTGCGGCTCGTGCCGCAGTGCAAAATGGTGTGCCCCTGTTTCGAGAGTTCGATGGCGAGCTCGGGATTGCGCGCTCGCTCTTCGATGGGTCGCAGGGAGAACTCGGCTACGCGCTTCTTCACGGAGCGCGACAGCGATCCCATCAGTTGGGCTTGAAGACCCCACTCATTGTTGTCTTCGTGGGTGAATTCTTCGTTCCAAAGCATGTCTACGTGGGGAGCGTGGCCGTTGCCTCCCGCACCGCTTACGCGCCCAAGGACATACTTGAGGATTCCGGCTTGGCTATTGCTGTCTCCCGCTCCGTTCGTCTCCAGGGTTCCGTGCAAGACGAAGGCACCCAATTGATCTGCCGGTATTTCGGAGTCATCGATCAGCTCGACGTTCAAATTCGTTGAACGGCGCAATTCCGATGACAGGTCGGCGCGTATGCCGCGGGCCACTTGACTCGTGTGTTCGCTCCCGTCTTCGTTGACGAGCGGCGGGATATATAATTGCCCGCGCAGGGCGTTGACCGTCTTGGTGGCGCGGCTGGGCATTTGCAGCGCGTCGGCCACGGCCAAGAGCGCGCCGTGGGCGGCCGCCGCATCCGGATAGCGGTCTTCCGGTCGAGGTTGCAGGCACTTGAGCAGGAAGTCCTCCAACATGGAGGGGAACCCATTGCGCGCTTCCGAAGGTTTGCGCGGGTTGCAGCCCATGATCGCCATGCAAACCTCAGGGAAGGTCTTGCCGGGGAACGCCAACTCTCCGGACATGGCGTGGTAGAGCAGGGATCCGAGCGCGAAGATGTCGGAAGCGGGCGTCAAATCTTCGCCGCGAACTTGCTCGGGCGACATGTAGAGCACGGTGCCGACCAGCATGCCCTCTTGGGTGATGGTCGGTTCGGCGACGCTGCGGCAGATGCCGAAGTCGAGCAGCTTCACCGTGCCGTCTTCGAGCAACATGATGTTGCCGGGTTTCAGGTCGCGATGAATCAGCCCGTTGCGATGAACCAAATCCAGTGCGGCTGTAACTTGCAGCGCGACACGCACTCCTTCGGGGAAGGCCAGGCTGCGTTCGCGCAGGACTTGCTCGAGGGAACTGCCCGCGAGGTACTCCATCGCGATGTAGGAGGTGCCCTTCTCTTGTCCGTATTCGAATACCGTGGCGATATTCGGGTGGGCCAGTGAGCTCGTGTGGCGCGCTTCGCGTTCAAATCTTTGAACGGCGGAGGGATCAAATTCCACGTGGGGCCGCAGAATTTTAAGGGCCACCGTGCGATTCAGGCGCGAATCCACAGCCCGAAAAACCTCACATTGAGGCCCTTCGCCCAGACGATCTACCTTTGGATCGAACTGGAATTGGGCAAAGCGGAATTCTTGCCTCGAATCTGCTGCGGTGGTCGGGTTCATCTCCTGGGCACTCACTCCGCTCATTCTACTGGCCTTGCGGCGGAAGTTACGGCAAGAATGGTGCCATGGGACCTTCGAAAGCCAGTGATGCCGAGCCGCGCCCCCTCAGTGGGGCCATTCAGTTTGAAGAAGGGGACTTTCATGCCATCTCCGGCAGTTGTGCCCGCGACACCCAATTTGATGACCGGAGGCTTCAGACGCGTCGAAAATTGGGCGCTCTCGGGAAGAGTGCCGCTGAGGGATTCAAGGCAGCTGGAGTCGAGCTCCTCTCGCGCACCAGCTTGCACCGTCCGACTGTCTTCAATCAGAAAAGTGTCAAACGGCAGTGGGTTTATTTGTGTCGGGCCAAGGGGGAGAAGCAGCGCTTGCGAAAGGTGCTCGGCCGCGAGCTTGCCGGAGATTTGGATGCGGCCTACCGCAACATGTTTTTGTGCCTTGCGATCGAAGCCGAGCGACTTGAAGTTTCCCTGCAAATCCGCTCCGACGCGTGGTACGACGGCCAAAACCTCATTCGCCGAATCAAGGCGGATGGCGTCCAAAGCTGGCTCAAGATCCTGAACCAGCTGGATGGTTTTCGTTTGCGTCTCCACGATTGGAAAGGTGAATGGATGTGCGGGTCGTT